>JAFSKP010000009.1 GCA_017448905.1 Bacteroidales bacterium
CCTAAACCGTAAACCCTAAACCGTAAACCGTAAACCGTAAACCGTAAACTATACCAACATCACCCTTTTTATGAAACGGATTCTTTTTTTGACTCTGGTTGCAGTGCTTTTTGCCTCGTGCGAGGTGGAGTTCTCGCCGAACGACAGCTGGCGCGAGATACCCGTCGTCTACTGCATCCTCGACCAGGACGAGGACACCACTTTTGTCCGTCTGCAGCGATGCTTCCTTGCCGAGGGCGACCAGAGAGCCTATTTCACCAACCGCGACTCGCTCTACTACAGCCAGGGTGCCGTCAAGGTGCAGATGGAGGAATGGAAGACTGACGGCAGCGCACCATCGAAGGTGTACGACTTCGACTATATGGAGGCCGGCAAGGACGACGGCGACTTCTACAGCGACAACGCGCCGCTGTATGTCTGCCGGACGGCGGGACAACTTGACAGCAGCTGCCTCTACCGGCTCCGCGTCGTGAGGAACGCCACCGGCGAGACCATAGCCACTGGCGAGACGCGCCTGGTGTCGGGTCAGCAAGGTCTCATCCATCCCAACAACGCCCAGTCGTTCCAGTTCAGCGGCAACACCAAAGACTGCCTGATAGAGTGGTCGTTGATGGAACAGGCACGCCAGTACCAGCCCATCGTGAGGTTCCACTACCGCGACTTCGTCGTCCACTACGACCATACGCCTGTCGACACCACCATAACCTATCATCACATCGACATCCCCGGCAACAACGTGAAGAGCAGCATGAACGAAAGCTCGCTGTCGACGCGTATGGACATGAACTATTTCCTCTCGACGGTGAGGAACAACATCAAGGACGTCGCTGTTCCGAAGAACATCATCGACACAGTCGACATCTTCATTGTCAGCTGCACAGAGCCGTTGGCGGCGTACCTTTATGCCAACCATCCCGCCGGCGGTATCAGCCAGGAGCCGTTCGAGTACACCAACATCGATGGCGGGCTAGGTGTCTTCGCGGCACGCCGCCGCCACATAAGCTTCAAGATTTCGACGCCAAACTCGTCGGTGAGCCTCTATGTCCGAGCGCTAAAGGAATTGGGAGTGGGGTTCTGAGCGGAGAGCTGAGAGCGGAGAGCGGAGAGCGGAGAGCGGATGGTACACAGGCGTACTTGCCTGCGGTCACTTCCGTTGGTGGGGGGTCCGTACAAACCGTAATCAAGAGAAAAAAATAGTTGGGATTTAAAAAAAAACAGTATCTTTGCATTTTCAAATCTGAATAATATAAAATTAAAAATCAATAAATTAAAACAATAAGATGAATATCACAAGAGAAAATTTGAGCGAATTGGACCTTCTCATCAAGGTCGAAATCGTTGAAAGTGACTATGCAGAAGAGGTAAAGAAGCAGCTGAAGAGCTACAAAAACAAGGCCACGGTACCCGGATTCCGCAAAGGTATGGCCCCCATGGGGTTGATAGAGCGCATGTACAAGAGCGCCATAGTTGCCGACACGGTGCAGAATTTGCTCTCCACCTCTCTTTACAAGTATCTTGACGACGAGAAGCTCGACATCGTGGGCAGCCCCCTCATCAACGACGAGAAGACCGGCAAGGTCGATTTCGAGAGCAGCAAGGACTACACTTTCTACTTCGACGCAGCCCTGATGCCCAAAGTCGAGCTGGCATGGGACAAGGTGGACACAAAGCTCTACCAGATCAAGGTCAACCCTAAGGACATAGACAAACGAGTCGACGACATTGCCAAGCGTTTCGGCAAGTTCGAGTCGCCCGAGACGGTCTCGAGCGTCGACGATGTCGTCTACGGCAGTGTCAAGGAGCTCGACAAGGAGGGCAACGTGCTGGAAGGCGGAGTGAATACTTACACCTCGTTCGGCCTCTCGAATTTCAAGAACCAAGACGAGATTTTCCCCCTGTTCGAGGGTAAGAAAGCCGAGGACAAGATAGTCTTCAATGCCGCCAAGGCTTTCTCTGCCGCCGACATCGAGACCAAATTCCGTATCGATGCCGCCGCAGCCAAGAAGTTCAAGTCGGATGTCCGATTCACCCTCAGCGGAATCTCGCACGTCACGCCTCACGAGGTCAACGACGAGCTTTTCAAGAAGGTGTTCCCCAACGAGGAGGTCAAGGATGTGGCAGCTTTCCGCAAGCTGGTAAGCAAGGACATCGAGAAGCAATACAACGAGCAGTGCGAGATACTCTATGTCAATGAGGTGCACAAGCAGCTTGTCGACAATTTCACCGCCGCACTGCCGGAGGCCTTCCTGAAACGATGGATCCTGAATCGCGAAGAAGGCAAGGAGGTCACCGCCGAGAGCCTCGAGGAGCAGTGGGCCGAGAAGTATGTGCCCTCGATGAGATGGGAGATGGTCGACGCCGAGCTCAACAAGCTCAAGAAGCTTGAGCCCACGCATCGCGAGGTGCTAGACTATATCAAGGAGATACTAGGCGAGAACGACAATCTCCAGGAGGGAGAGGACGAGAAAGCCCGCGACGAGCGTCTTGAGCAGGCCGCCCAGTCCATCGCCAAGGAACGCCAGAATGTGCAGAGTATCATCGACCGCCTCTATTCGCGCAACTCGTTCGCGCTCTACAAGGAGCAGCTGAAGCCCGAAGCCGAGAAGATAAGCATCAAGGATTTCGGCGAGAAGGTGAAATGATGCGCCCCCGCACACGTTGAATAACACTTCAACCCTGCCATCGAGCGACACAGAGACTTTGTGCGGTGGCAGGGTTTTTGTTTTTCGTCAAACATAAAACGTCAAACATAAAACGTCAAACATAAAACGTAACCACATGCTTCAACGTCTTTCTTATATATTGCGTCTCTTCATCACGCTCCTTCTTATTTTCGTCACGCAGAAGATTGTCTTCATGCTTGTGAACATGGGACATGCCGACGGTGCCCCCTTCGGCAGCTGTGTAGCCTCGCTGTGGCACGGCTTGCGGCTCGACATCACGTCGGCGTGCTACATCATCATACTGCCGGCGCTCGTGATGCTGATAAGCTTCTTTTTCAGGCGATTCCCGATGCGGAAGATCATGGTGCCGTACTATGTCGTGGCGTCGTTGCTGATGGCGGCAGTATTCATTGCCGACGTGGTACTGTACTACTTCTGGGGAGCCAAGCTCGATGCCGGAGAGCTCATCTATGTCGACAAGCCCAAGGTGGCGTTGTCGGGACTCAGCTGGTGGGCTGTCGCCGCCATGTTGCTGCTGCTGGGGCTGGTGACGTGGCACTACACGCGGCGCATGAGGCATGCCACACCCGTCAAGTTCGACAGAGTGCGGACGCACTGGTCGTCGCTGGTCTTCATACCTCTGGCGGCGCTCATCTTCCTCGGTATGCGAGGCAGCGTGACGCAGAGCACCGCCAATCCTTCGTTTGCCTATTTCTCTGAGTACCAGTTCTGCAACCATGCTGCATTGAACCCTTTCTTCAATATGTCGCGTTCGCTTTTCAAGACAGTCGACTTTGAGCATGAGTTCGCCATCTTCGACAACGGCGAGGTCGAGGCCGCCGTGGCGCCCTGCTACCGTTTCGATGCCACGCTGACCGACACCCTGCTGCGCAGCGACCGCCCCGACGTGCTGCTCATCATGTGGGAGGGAGGCAACTGGGACATGACGATGAACGACAGCGTCGGGTCCAACCTGATGCGCCTTGCAGCCGAGGGCGTCAGCTTCACGCGTTGCTATGCCAACAGCTTTCGCACCGACCGAGGTGTAGTATCGATACATAGCGGATGGATGGGCATGCCCACGACATCGCTGATGAAGATGGGTGACATGTGCCGTCGGCTGCCCGGCCTTGCCTCACGCCTCGGCGACGAGGGCTATGACACACGTTTTGTCTTTGGTGGCGACATCGACTATACGAATATGCGAGGCTACCTTCTGGAGACAGGCTTTGCCACCGTCGACGGTAGTGCCTACTTTCCCGACACGAGGCATCTCAGCAACTGGGGTGCTCCCGACGGCTACACCTTGCTGCCTTCGGTGCTGGGCTACGGCGGTGAGCGTTGTTCACGTGCGTCGGGCCGCCGTTTCGACGCCATCCTGACGCTCAGCAGCCATGAGCCTTGGGAGGTGCCGATGAGGCGCCTTGCCGACGAACGCAAGAATGCCTTCGCTTACACCGACAGCTGCATAGCAGTGCTTGTCGACAGCCTGCGGCAATTGCCCGTCTGGGACAACCTGCTGGTCATCATCACGCCCGACCATGGCGTGGCCATGAGCAACTCGCAGTCGATAGCAGAGCCGAGGGTGTCGCATGTGCCCATGGTATGGACCGGCGGCGCCGTGCGAGGCCATCGCGAGGTAGATGTCATCATGAACCAGAGCGACCTTGCCGCGACGCTTCTGGCCCAGATGGGGCTCGACGCTGACGGCTTCGTATTCAGCCGCAATGTACTCTCGGAGAGCTATGCCAAGGGCTATCAGTATGCGTTGCACTCGTTCAAGAACGGCTGCAATCTGATTGACAGCACAGGCGTTACACGCCTCGACTGTGTCGACTTGTCGACAACGGCATTGGAAGGAGAGGGCTCTGACAGAAGCAGTTACTTTGTCAAAGCCCTCTTGCAGTATATCTACCAGCGTACGGGCAGGCTGTAGCAGACGAAGACTATCGCCGTTCAGCCGAGGCGGTTATAGAAGTCTCGATGTCGGTTTTCGGGTTGCCGTAGTAGATGAGGTGGCTCGTGCCGGTGAGGTCCATTGTGAGAGATTCGCTGCACGTCACCGTGGCAGAAGTAGCGCCACTCATGTCGCCATCAATCTTCTTGACACGTAGCTTTTTGCAGTCAAGACTTGAAGTGCCGCTTAAATCGGCATTCATCCTGTTGCATGTGCCGGCCACCAGAATCTTTGAAGCACCGCTGAGGTCGGCATTGATGTAGTCGGCCTTGATGTTGCCTTTGAATTTGGATGTGCCGGAGAGGTCGGCATTGAGCGATGTGCATTCGATGTTGCACTCCAGCCGGGTTGCGCCGTTGAGTTCGATTTCGGCCGAATTGCATTTGATGTCGGTGCGGCAACGGGAGGTGCCGCTGAGGTCGATGTCGCATTTCGAACAGGTAACCTTGCCTTTGAAAGAGGTGGCACCCGCGAGGTCGGCGTTGAATTTGGAGCAGTTGATAGGCAGGGCTGTGGCGAAGGTGGCTGTGCCTGAGAGGCTGAATGAGGAGAGTTTAGGGTTGAATGGCAGATAGACATAGCCGCATCTGGAACCATCCGATTTCAGTCCGCCAATCAGTTCGAGCGACACATTAAGTGTTCCTCCTGACAGTTTGACAATGAGGTATTTGTCGAGTTTTTCATTGACCCGAACGGTTACGGAGTCGACTGTGTCGCACATGACAACCTGAAAACTGTAGCCCACGTTAATGGCATTGTAGTCTTTGATATCGAACTTTCTTGTTTTCAGTTTGTCGTTTTTGTTTATTGAGATTTGTTTTTTGCTTATCTTGATGCGTGTCTTGTGGTTGTTTCTGCCGTTGTCGACGTAATAATAGGTTGTCGCGGTATCGTCGATGTTGTCGCCAATTTGGTCGAGTTGGTCGCCGAGGTCGTCGAGCTCGTCGCCGAGTTCTTCAAGGTTTTCGTCCAGCAGCTCGAATTGTCTTTCGATGAGGGCACTGCAGCTGAACAGAGGCATCATGCAGACTGTAAGGATGATAAAGGCTATTTTTTTCATATTTTTTGTTTTGTTGTTTAGAAATCGCTAATCACTAATCACTAATCACTAATCACTAATCACTAATCACTAATCACTAATCACTAATCACTATTCACTCACTTGATAATCAATCCGATCTTGATGGGATAGACATCTTTGTCGGTGAAGAGTGATGTTGTGGCCACTTGTGCGAAGACGCCAAAGTGTTCGTAGCGCATCGAGAGGCGCAGGTCGAGCTTGTAGGGGGTGATGAATTTCGAGATGTTTTCAACGTCCTGGTATTCAAGGTCGCGTGTCTCTATCTCATGCTTCAGGCCGGTGTTGCTGCTGCTGAGGGCGAGGGCCGGGATGGCTGCGAGGCCTATTTTGAAGTCGTCGCCGAAGCGTACCACCATCTCGACGGGGAGGCTGAGATAGCGCGTCACAAGGCGGCTCGACCAGTCGTCGAGACGAGTGCCTTCAAATGCTTGGTTGACGGCTGTGTA
>JAFSKP010000057.1 GCA_017448905.1 Bacteroidales bacterium
ATAGACCTCCTGCACCATATCACGGCATCGCTCGCTGTCGCCACGGGCAAAACGGTAGCACTGTCGCCACACCGCCTCACGGTGTCGCAGCATAAAAGCCTCATAAAGAGCATAACGAGGATTGACTGTATTTTGTTTTCGCTGTGACGTTTTTTAATTTTTTTATTGTGGCTGGACGGCTCTACCAACTCTCATTCCTCCTTACAAAACATAAATACGTAAAAAAATTCCAAAATCTTACATCACAAAAGTTTTTTTTTTGTTTTCAATGTTTTTCTGTATCTTTGCATTTCCAAATTTGACTATGAATACCATCGACATAAACGCTCGTTTGCTTTTCTTAAACATCAAGAAAAGAGACGTTTATTGTCTTTTTTAGAGACGATTCACTCACGTCTCACCTCTGACACACGATGCTTTTTCGTGTGCCATTTCTTTATTTTCGTCTGTTTGGAATTCATTTTTTATTCAAATTTCATTATTCACAATTCAAAATCAATACTATGGAACTACCTTTTGCAGAAGCTTGGAAAATCAAGATGGTTGAGCCCATAAAGAAGAGCACCCGCGAGCAGCGCGAACAATGGCTCAAAGAGGCTCACAACAACGTGTTCATGCTCAAGAGCGACTACGTCTACATCGACCTCCTTACCGACTCCGGCACCGGTGCACAGAGCGACCGCCAGTGGGCTGCCATGATGATGGGCGACGAAAGCTACGGCGGTGCCCGCTCATTCTACCACATGAAGAACACCATCACCGAACTCACCGGCTTCGAGTACGTCATCCCCACCCACCAGGGCCGCGCAGCCGAAAACGTGCTGTTCTCCTACCTCGTGAAGCCCGGCATGATTGTGCCTGGCAACGCCCACTTCGACACCACCAAGGGCCACATCGAGAGCCGCAAGGCCTTCGCCATCGACGTCACCGTCGCCGAGGCCTACGACACCCAGCTCGAGGTACCCTTCAAAGGCAACGTCGACCTCGCCAAACTGGAGAAAGTCCTCCAGGAGAACAAGGGCAACGTGCCCTTCATGGTCCTCACCATCACCAACAACACCGTCGGCGGCCAGCCCGTCAGCATGCAGAACATCCGCGAGACCTGCGAACTCTGCCACAAATACGGCGTGCCCGTCAACGTCGACAGCGCCCGCTTCATCGAGAACGCCTACTTCATCAAGACCCGCGAAAAAGGCTACGAGGACAAGACCCTCCGCGAAATCGCCCTGGAAATGTTCAGCTACGCCGACAGCATGACCATGAGCGCCAAGAAGGACGGACTCGTCAACATGGGCGGCTTCATCGCCACCAACAAGAAGGAGTGGTACGAGGGCGCCAAGCTCTTCTGCATCCCCTTCGAAGGCTTCCTTACCTATGGCGGCATGAACGGCCGTGACATGGACGCCCTGGCAGTCGGTCTCAAGGAAAACATTGAATTCGAGATGGTCGAGACCCGCATCAAGCAGGTGCAGTATCTGGCCGACAAGCTCGACGAGTACGGCATCCCCTACCAGCGCCCCGCCGGTGGACACGCCATCTTCGTCGACGGCGACAAGGTGCTCTCCAACATCCCCAAGGAGGAGTTCCCCGCCCAGACCCTTACCTGCGAACTCTACCTCGAGGCCGGTATCCGCGCCTGCGAGATTGGCTACGTCCTCGCCGACCGCGACCCGGTGACCCGCGAGAACCGCTTCGGCGGCAACGACTTCGTACGCCTCTGCATCCCGCGCCGCGTCTACACCAACAACCACATGGACGTCATCGCCGCAGCCCTCAAGAACGTCTACGACCGCCGCGACACCATCAAGCGCGGCCTGGAAATCACCTGGGAGGCCGAGCTCATGCGCCACTTCACCTGCCAGTTCAAACGCCTCGGCTAATCTGACACCCAAACAACAGCCATATCTCTACGATAAGCGGCCTCGGTACATTACCGAAGCCGCTTTTCTATTAACCTTCTATTAACCACGTCTATCTCAAAACAAGCTTCCTGACGCACTGCCTCTCTCGGAAACGACACCAACAAAACAGATGCCCCTCGGCAGTTTGCCCAGCTCGAAGACTTTCCGGCATCGACCCTCACACATCACCGCTTGCCTTTCTACCATCCTTCCATTGACATCAACCACCTGTAGCTCCACCTCTCCATCAACACCTTCCACCGTCACCGTAACGCTTTCCGCTGCAGGATTCGGGAATAATGTCATCGCCAGCTCTCTGTCCATGACGTCGACTCCTTCCTTCCCCACTTCGATATTGAGGCGTTCACTACACAGACTGTTGACACCCTCGGCACAATGGCTACGCACATAGAAGTCATATCCCGTGTCATACCGCAGACTCTCTATCGTATAGCTTGTTCCCTGGATTCATCTCAACGAGACTCCTGAACCATCGTTGAAATGCTCCAGGCCATAGTCGATGTCGTAACTGCCGGCTTCCCCTTCCCATGTGAGCTCTATCGTCACCGCCGTGTCGCCATATCCAACAACCCTCCATCCGACATTTCTCACCGGCTGGCATTCGAGAGTGCTGAATCCTACGATGCTGTCATTCCACCCTCCTGGCATGCCGCCGCACACCGAACGCACCCTGGCATTGTAGGCGACATCCTGCGACAGTCCTGCCACACGGAATGGATGCTCCGTCACAACATAACTCTGATTGAAAGCTGTATTCCATACATTTATCTCCCAAGCCATAGTCTCACCGTCGGCATTCCAGTCGAACAGAGCCGAAGTATACGATACCTCTTCCGTCACAAAACCATCAGGAGGCTCGCAACCTGTCACGGCTGTCGTCACCGTCCTGGTGTTCCACTGCGACATCAGCCCGTTGCCGCAATGCGTGCGAAGACCTATAGTGTATTGCGTGTTAGGCATCAACCCTGAAAAGATATAACTGCCGCCCTCGACCATGGTGCCGCTTACGGCATCGTTCCACTCCTGTGAAGTAATGTATGCCTCCACCGTCCCACCGGCACTGAACGTCACTGCTATTTGCTCTGCCGACTCTCTGACCTCGTCAATGGACGGCATACGACAGCCGGCACTCTCAACAACTCCTATGCACAGACTGTCAATGTAGGCATAAAGCCCGCGCCATAAGGTTTTCGACCCTCGAAAACATCTGCAAGGTGCTCCATTGCCAGCCGGGCGACATTATGGAATATGTGGACGATGCAATTTTTTTCAACAAATGAATACTAACTGACAGAATAATCCGTTTTGACATAGACAAAGTCAAAATAAAGGTAGCTACATTAATCTTGATTATCCTACTGATAATTAGCAAAAACCCCTTAAACCTTAAACCCTAAACC
>JAFSKP010000058.1 GCA_017448905.1 Bacteroidales bacterium
AAACGTTACTTAATAGATGTTCAAGTTGATTTCATTGGTGGTTGTACAGACGCTGTTCTTGACTGGCGGTCAACTCCTTCTGAAGAAGGCCATGCTCCAGTTGCCGTCGTTCTCATGGAGTTGGGGCTACTTCAAGGCCGTTGCCACCGACTTATGGTTCCTGTGGTGCGGAGTGAGTTTCGGTATTGCCTCAGTGCTATGGCTTTACATCCTCAAGCATTACCCTTTCAGCCAGGCCTATCCGATGACAGCCATGGGCTATGTGTTTGGCGTCGTTGCGGCCATCTTTGTGTTCGGCGAGACCGTCACTGCCTGGCGCTGGGTTGGTGTTGCACTGATTGTACTTGGTTGTCTGTTTGTGATGAGATAATAAAGTTGTGAAAATGAAAAGAATCATATTGCTATCAATAGTCCTGTCGTTTGTTGCATCGCTTTCGGCGCAACAGTGGAAGACTATGGCAGACGTCGAGGCACGCGCCGCGGCTACGATGTTGCTGGACGAAGTCAAGAAAGTCAAGAAGCTGGACCGCAAGTTCGAGCAGGTGAAGCAGAGTCCCATGACCACTACGCCGGCGGTGTCGAAAGGCACGATGCATTACGAGAGTCCAGACGCGTTGACCTGGAGCTACGAGACGCCTTTCGCTTTCTCGATGGAAATCAGGGGCGAGAAGATGACGGCGCGTCGTGACGGCCAGGTTGTCCCGCTGGGCTCCAGGCAGCAAATGGGTATGAAAAGCATGATGAAGATGATTGTGGGCATGAGCAGCGGAAGCAGTCTTTTCGACGACAAGACCTTCGACTGGACTATGGCTGAGGGCGTCGGCGGCTACAAGGTCGAGATGACACCGAAGAACAAGAATATGAGACGCATGTTCACAAAGGTGGTGCTCTTCTTCGACAAGGCTACGAAGCTGGTTACAGGTATAGAGTTGACAGAGAGTGATAGTTCATTGACGACGATAACATTTAAGTGACTTGACCATGAAGATGCTGGGTGACCTGTTCGAAAAGAAAGAATTCGTTGTAACGAACGACGAGGCGGGAAGCGTCCACTGTTCCGCATCGTTGATGCCGGTGATGGACAGCCCTGTGCTGAAGGCACATTTCCCCGGGAAACCTATCGTGCCGGGAGCCTGCATCCTGGCTACTGTCGCCGAGCTTGCCGATATGGCGTTGGGAGTGCGATGGCAGACTCGTGAGGTGAAGAGCGTCAAATTCATCTCGCTCATTGAACCAGAGGCCGGGATGCCTGTATTGTTCGACATTGTCATTGACAGCCCCTCGGGGAAAGTCAAGGCTTCGGTGCGGTACCGCGATGCGGTGTGCTGCAAAATGAGCATGACGATGGGAGAGGACATTTGAGAAAGAAACAGAGACATGAAGCACTGCATACTGATACCAACATACAACAATTCCAAGACCCTTACGTCGGTCATAGACAGGTCGTTGGCGATATGTGCCGATGTGATTGTCGTCAACGACGGCAGCACAGACGGCACTAGTGGGCTGCTGTCAGCTTATGGCAGCAGGTTGGATGTGGTGTCGTATGACAGGAACAAGGGAAAAGGATATGCACTGAAATGTGGTCTCAGACGCGCACGCGAGCGAGGGTTCCGATACGCGGTGACGCTCGATTCGGACGGACAGCACTACCCCGAAGATGCAAGCCTGCTGCTGGATGAGGCCGCCAGGCTGACAGCCGAAGGCGGCGGAGACAAGGTGCTTGTCGTCGGAAGCCGCAACCTTACCGCCGATGGAATGCCGCACAGCAACAGTTTCGCCAACAAGTTTTCGAATTTCTGGTTCACTGTGCAGACGGGTAGGGCTCTACCCGACACGCAGTCGGGATTCCGCCTTTACGACCTGGAGGCATTGCCATCCTTCCTGTTTGTGACCAACCGTTACGAGTCGGAGTTGGAGCTGCTCGTCTTTTCGGCGTGGCGTGGCGTGAAGCTGTCGGCTGTGCCGGTGAGGGTATACTACGCCCCTGAGGGCGAGCGTGTGAGCCATTTCCGTCCGTTTGTCGACTTCTTCAGAATCAGTGTGCTGAACACGGTACTCTGTTTTGTCGCTTTGTTTTATGGATACCCAAGGATGCTGTTGATATGAAGTCGTTTTTTTTGAAGATACATGATTTCCTGATGCACCATCGAAGGGTGGCTTTCGTTGTTTTGGTTCTGCTCGTTGTGGCACAAATCATAGCCGCACTTGGAATAGGGTTTCAGGAGAATGTGACCGATTTTTTGCCTGAAGACGAGGAGAATGCACGCTATATGTCGGTCTATGAGTCTATCGGCGGACAAGGGACTGTCACGTTGGTTTTCGAGGCTGAGGGCGACGAGGCCGACGAAAGACGAGCTACTGTCGCAGAGGCCGTGGAGACCTTTGAGCGTGTTTGCGACTCGTTGGCGACGGCAAAAGGCGAGGCTATGGTCCTGCGGTGCCATGTCGACGAGACGGTGGCTATGGATGCCATGGCGTACATGCGTGAGAATGTGGCTTTGTTTCTTGACGACGGCGACTATGAGCGTATCGACTCGTTGCTCGCCATCGAAGGATATGTCGACAGCTGTCTCCGCCGTGTCAGGAGCCTCATGGCATTACCTATGGGGCAGATGGCGATGACGGCTGTGGCATCCGATCCTTTGAACCTCTTCTCGCCATCGTTACGTAGACTTGAATGGTTGGGTCCTTCCGACGCCTTCACCATCGACGAGGATGTACTCTTCGACTCCTCAAACAGGGGATATGCGTTTGTAGACAGTCCATACGAGGGAAGTGATACAAAAGGCAATGTACGTATTGTTAATATATTAGACTGTGCAATTAAAGCAACGCTTGAACAGGTTCCGAATGTCAGCATCTTGTCGGTTGGAGCTCCGGTAATCGCCGTAGGAAATGCCTCGCAGATCAAGAGAGACAGCATCGTTGCAATGGCCATCAGCGTCGTGCTGATTGCTGCCATCCTGCTGATAGCCTTACGCAGGAAGCGCGACATCCTGCTCCTGGTTGTCTCGGTAGCGGCAGGCTGGCTCTTTGCACTTGCCGCTGTCGCCCTGCTCAGTACCACGGTGAGCATCATAGTGATTGGCATCGGCTCGGTTCTTGTCGGTATTGCTGTGAACTATCCGCTTCATTTCCTGGAACATTTTGAGAACCATCCCAACCGTCGTGAGGCGTTGAAGGAGATGGTAGAGCCTTTAGTGACAGGCAACATTACGACGGTGAGCGCATTTGCATGTCTGATTTTCATGGATTCTGACGCCATGCGCGACCTCGGACTTTTCGGTGCAATGATGCTCGTTGGCACGATATTGTTTGTCATGGTTGTCCTCCCTTTGATGGTGAAGGAACGTGTGTCGGACTTCAATGCAGCAACAGAGAGCGTGGAGCCGGCTGGCGGAGCAGAGGCCACAGGTGGCTCGCATCGCGGCCCGTGGCTTTCGATGCCGTTATTTGCAGTTGTCGTTGGCCTCACCATCTGGCTGGGGATAAGAAGCATGAATCCCTCGTTCGACTCCGATCTCCACAACATCAACTATATGACAGAGGAGCAGCAACGGGGTCTGACACTGCTCAACAGCCTGCTTGGTGACACTGCACATCGGGTGGAGTATGTAGTCTCGACGGGAGCAACGGCTGACGAGGCCTTGCAGTTGCAGGAGCGCTTCTGGGAGTCTGGGGGAAAGGACCATCTGGCTGTCAAGGGAGCCGTAGGTGTGATTCCTTCCATGAGTTCGCAACGCCGTTCGGTTGAGAAATGGAATGCTATGCTGGCGAAGCATCCTACGCTTGCCGGCGAAGTGCGACGCAAGGCTGTGGGCTATGGGTTTACGGAGCAGGCATTCTCCGCCTTTTTCGGTGCTTTAGACAGACACTATGATGTGGTTGATCCAGCCGAAATGGATCCCCTCGTTGCCATGACATCCAGCTACCTGCTGTCTGCCGGCGACACGCATGCAGCATGTCTGGTATCGATGGTGGATGTCCCCGCCGACTCGTCGGTTGCCTACAAGTCAATGCTGCGTGAGTGCGCTCCTGACGACGCCTCGCTATTTGTCTTTGACATTGATGATGTGGGAAACAACCTTGTCAAGGACTTGAATTTTGACTTTAATTATATTCTGTATATCTGTGGTTTTGTGGTGTTTTTCTTCCTGTGGCTATCGTTTGGAAGAATAGAGTTGGCGCTGCTTTCTTTCCTGCCCCTCGCAGTGGCCTGGCTATGGATACTGGGCATTATGGATTTGGCATCGGTCAAGTTCAACATAGTCAATATCATTCTTGCGACATTCATTTTCGGACAGGGCGACGACTACACCATCTTCATTACAGAGGGACTGATCTACGAGAATGCCTACGGCCGGCGTAGGCTCAAGGGTTACCGCCGCAGTGTCATCATATCGGCACTGCTGATGTTTGCTGGTATAGGTTCGTTGATTATAGCCAAGCATCCGGCCATGAGGTCGCTTGCCGAGGTGGCAATAATAGGCATGGCCGTAGTGGTGATGATGGCCTGCTACCTGCCACCGCTGGTGTTCCGCTGGCTTGTCGAGCGAAGGGGAGTGCACCGCGATGTGCCACTGACGCTGGGGCGTCTGGCGAATTTCTTGTTCATTCTGCTGATATTCATATTGTTTGCACTTGTAATCATCACCCCATACACTTTCGTCTATCGACTTGTAGGACGCGACAGCGACAGCAAGCGTCTGCGGTTCCATCGTATGGTGCAGCGCTTTCTTGGTTTCGGAATCCGGCATATTCCAGGGGTGGGCTTCCGTTATTCAAATCCTGAGGGCGAGACATTTGACAAACCGGCGGTCATTGTGGCTAACCACCAGTCGCATCTGGATCTCCTGTGTGTCCTGCAGATGACTCCCAATGTGGTGATATTGACCAATAACCGTGTCTGGCATAATCCTATTTACGGGGCTATAATACGTTATGCCGAGTTTTTCCCTGTGCATGATGGCTATGATGTCCTGGTGCCACGTCTGAAGGCGCTGGTAGAGAGGGGGTACTCTGTCGTTGTGTTCCCGGAGGGCACGCGTTCGGTGGATGGCGAGATAGGCCGCTTCCACAAAGGAGCTTTCAGCCTTGCACAGCAGCTCGGTCTTGACCTGCTGCCCGTAATGATTCATGGCGCAAACCACGTGATGCCCAAGAAAGACAAAGTAATCCGCAAGGGCACTTTGACTGTCGAGGTCAAGAAACGCATTCCGTATGGCGGTTTCGCGAGCAAGGATACTCGGCTGTTGACCAATGAGATGCGAGAGTTGATGAAAGCATATCTTGAAGATATGCGTGACCGTATCGAAGACGAGTCCTACTGTCTGCCATTTGTGAGGTACCAGTATATGTACAAGGGCCGTGAAGTGGCACGGAGAGCACGTCGCAACCTTGAAGGCTACCTGAACAATGGTACGTTTGTTACAGGACAGGGTGAGGTGGCATTGCTCAAGGCGTTGGCCCACAGGAAAGAACAGTTTGAATACGTCTTCGATGACAGCGAGGACTATGCGGTGCTGAAAACCATTGTCGAACGGTTGGGGGTCAAGAATATCACCTTAACACTGAAGAAGTAATTACAACATGCGTATAATCATTATAGGAAGTGGTCTTGGCGGGCTCTCGGCAGGAGCCATGCTGTCGCGTATGGGGCACGATGTGACTGTCCTGGAACAGGCACACCAGATAGGCGGCTGTCTGCAGTGTTTCGAGCGTGATGGCGTACGTTTCGAGACGGGAATGCATGTGGTGGGCAGCATACGAGAAGGCGAGATATTATCCAATTACCTGAAAATGTTCGGTATAGACGATAAACTGCATTTCTCGAGCCTTGACAGGACAGCATACGACATAGTATCCCTAAAAGGACATCAATATAGATTCGCCAATGGTCATGAAGAAATGATAGACAGTCTGTTGCCTTTTTTTCCTGGAGAGGGCGACAATCTGCGTAATTATTGGCGGCTTGTCGACAGTGTGGCACGTTCTGCGCCTCACTATGGTTCTGTAGAGGGAAAGACGGCGGCGGCAAACGAGCTCTATCAGAGAAGTTTGAATTCAGTCATCAACCATGTTGTCGACGACCCACTTCTGCGTCAGGTACTTGTGGGCAACATTCCGCTATATGCCGCCGTCAAGGACCGCACTCCATTCTCCACACATGCCTTTGTCGCCGATTTCTACAACAAGGGTGCCTACCGTTTCGTGGGGGGTAGCGACATGATGGCGGTGGCTTTCCGGGAATTGATTGAGGGCTGCGGAGGCAGCGTGCTGACATGCAAGCATGTGGTGGAGATGCGCTGCAAGGGGAGCATGGTGGAGAGTGCAGTCACATCCGATGGTGAGTGCTATGATGGAGACATCTTTATTTCCGACATCTATCCGGGCAACCTGCTTTCGATGTTCAGTCCGGAGGTGTTGCGGAGTGCCTATGTCGAGAGAGTCACGTCGTTCCGCAACACTTCGTCAGTTTTTTCCTTATTCCTCCGCTTTAAGGAGGGCTGCGTACCATATCTGAATTCCAACTATTTCTGTTATCGTGGTGAGACCACGCCGTGGACGCTTGGGAGTAGCCTTATTGACAGGTGGCCCGACGGCTACCTCTACATGCACCACTGCCATGCCGACCATGCGGAATATGCGCGGAGCGGTGTCGTGCTGTCGTACATGCCCTACGAGTGGCTCAAGCAGTGGTATGGGACACGGCAGGGCAGGAGGGGGGCGGACTACGAACGCTTCAAAAGACAATGCGCGGCGAGGATGCTCGACGCCCTCGACGAGAGTTTTCCAGGGATAAAGAGTTGTGTCAGCAGTTATTACACGGCTACACCGCTTTCCTACCGCGACTATACTTTGACACCCGAGGGGGCAATGTACGGCGTGTTGCGCGACGTCAACCTGGGTGTTGCCGGGCGAATATCGTGGAGAACAAAGCTGCCCAACCTGATGTTTGTGGGACAGAATATCAATGCGCATGGCATTCTTGGTGTGCTCATCGGCTCGCTGCAGGTGTGTGAGGGAATAGTGGAGAACGGAGAGCGGAGAGCGGAGAACAAAGGACGGGAAACGGGGTCCGGTGTCAAATCCGGTAGAGCCGATATATTGATAATTGGAGGCGGACTGGGAGGCCTTTTCACCGGAGCCTTGCTTGCCAGAGACGGACGCAAGGTGACTGTGGTTGAGAAGAACCGGCATGTAGGAGGTGGGCTTCAGATGTTTAGGAGAGGGGATGTGGAGTATGCGACGGGTATGCATGTCTTCGGGGGCTTTGTCAAGGGAAGCGTCATGGATAGGGTGTGCAGTTATCTGGGGCTCGGTACGCAGACAGGAGTGGTGGACACCGACGCAGACTGCTCCGACGAGATCCGAATGCCTGACGGGAGACGTATTGCCATGCCGCGTGGCCGTGACAGTTACGAACGCAATCTGTCGATGCTGTTTCCACATGAGACAGATGGCATAAAGTCCTATCTGGACGCCATCTACGCACTGGCTCGCGAAGAGATGTCGCTCTGGGACAACCCACGGTCGAAGCCTATAGAAGACCCGCGTTACCTCTGGCCGGCAGATGCTTTTATAGCCCATTACATACAGGATCCCGACCTCAGGGGCCTTCTGTCGTATCTTGCTCCTCTCTATGCCGGCGTGGCAGGGGAGACGCCTGCCTTCGAGCATGCCATCGTCAATGTGCTCCACATCGAGGGGGCGTCGATGTTCAGTGACGGAAGCCAGCATCTGGCTGACGCCCTGGCAGGTATCATAACCGACGCTGGCGGTGAGATAGTGACTGGCCAGGAGGTGACGGAGGTGGAGGTCGAAGAGCGGAGGGCTGTGGCCGTGGTCACAGCCGATGGCCGCAGAATCGAGACCGACCATGTCGTCAGCGATATCGACCCGAGGCAGCTTGTGCGGATTGTGACCCGTGGAGCTTTCCCGGCATCGTTTTGCAACCGTATCAACGAGGCCTCCTATAGCTATTCGGCATTCAAGCTCTTCTTGAGGATGAAAGAGGGAACGGTGCTTCACGAGGCTCATCCTCATTACTTTTATAACGGCGACATGGCTGACGGCGTATGGAATGCTGACGGCGTGTCCATTGAGAGATGGCCGTTGTGTGCTATGGCGGTCACTGGTGTCGGGAGGGACGGACGTCATGCCGCTACCATGACTGTGGTGGCTCCTGTGTCGTACGACTGGTTCGGGCGATGGTCGGAGAGCCGTTCGGGGCGGCGTCCGTCAGAATACTACACGTTCAAGAAAGAACTGGAGCGGAAGTTGATGTCGCTGATAGAGAGAGCTATGCCCGAACTGGTTGGCAATGTGGAGTCGTCGTTTGCATCCACACCGTTGACCATTAGGGACTACAATGGCATCCATCGTGGCAGCATGTACGGCTTCCATAAGGACTGCAACCATATCATGTATACCAAGTTGTCGGTCAACACCAAGGTGCAAAACCTCTACTTGACGGGGCAGAGTGTCAACCTGCACGGCATGTGTGGAGTAGTGATAACGTCGGTGATGACTGCCGAGGCACTCTTGGGACGGGGAGGCTTGTTGCGGGAGATGTAGGCCGGTTTTCAGCTGCTTTTGGGCATGGAGCCGTTTCCGCTCGTGAGAGGGCGGGGCGTGTCGGCGGACCGTGCGGCGGTTTTATTTTGTCAATGTCGCAGTAGCAGTACAATATTATCGGTGTTTCCCCGTTACAGAGGGCAGGTATGAAGTCTTTCGAGAAGATAGTGCTACTGTTTTTCCTTCTTTTGCCATCCGTCGTGAATGCGCAGAAAGGCATTGATGTGTCGCGTTTTCAGGACACCATCAGGTGGAAGAAGGTGGTTCAGAACAAGAGCATCAAGTTCGTATACGTCAAGGCGACAGAAGGCGCGAGCATATGGGACAAGATGTACCTCTACAATATGAAGAAGGCGCGCGAGGCCGGTCTGCTGGTGGGCAGTTACCATGTCTACAGCAGCCGCACAACGGCGCAGGCGCAGTTTGCCAACTTCAAGAAGGCAGTGGGTGACACAAAGCAGGACCTTGTGCCGGTGCTCGACATCGAGGCGGTGCATTGCCACAAGCTCTACATGGCACGTGTCGACAAACTCCTGCAGCTGATGGAGAAAGAATATGGCGTCAAGCCGATGATTTATACCAGCGAGCGTCTCTACATGACGCATTTTAATGTCAAGAAGTATAAGAAATACCATTTCTTCATTGCCAACTATAAGCGAGAGCCGCGTCTGGCCTACACCCTCTGGCAGTACACCCAACGTGGCAGACAGAAGGGCATCGCCGGTTTCGTAGATTTCTCACGGTTCAGCAGCCGCTACACTCTCGACGACATCAAGATGAAGAAGAAGGGGGCGGGAGAGGAGAAGTCGCCGAAAGGAAGAACGCCTTCAACCAAAGCGGCTGACAGGTCGGCCTCCAAGAGGTGACGGATAATTGCCGTATTTGCAGTCCGACAGACGCACGGTTGCGACAATGTATCAGAACGACGACGTGTATGACTGCCAAAATGTCACATTTTTCATGATGAGGCATTTTGGCATTTTTTTTGGTTGTTGTGAGGGGAACGTGGTCAATTAAGGCCGCATGAAAATAGAATTAATAAACAAAAAAAATACAAAATCATGGGAAAAATCATCGGAATAGACTTAGGAACAACCAACAGCTGCGTCAGTGTCATGGAAGGCAATGAGCCTGTGGTTATCACGAACAGCGAAGGCAACCGCACCACCCCGTCGGTGGTCGGCTTCCTCGAGAACGGCGACCGCAAGGTGGGCGACCCCGCCAAGCGTCAGGCCATCACCAACCCCCACAACACCGTTTACAGTATCAAACGCTTCATGGGCGAGACCTACGACCGCGTCCAGAAAGAGATTGAGGCTGTGCCTTACAAGGTGGTTCGCGGCGACAACAACACCCCGCGTGTCGACATCAACGGACGCCTCTACACTCCGCAGGAAATCAGCGCTATCGTGCTTCAGAAGATGAAGAAGACCGCTGAGGACTTCCTCGGCAGCGAAGTGACCGAGGCCGTCATCACCGTTCCCGCCTACTTCAACGACAGCCAGCGTCAGGCCACCAAAGAGGCCGGCGAGATTGCGGGTCTCAAGGTTCGCCGTATCGTCAACGAGCCTACCGCAGCAGCCCTTGCCTACGGTCTGGACAAGAAGAACCAGGATATGAATGTGGCGGTCTTCGACCTCGGCGGCGGCACGTTCGATATTTCGATCCTAAACCTCGGCGACGGTGTCTTCGAGGTGAAGTCGACCAACGGCAACACCCACCTCGGTGGCGACGACTTCGACCTGAAGATTATCAACTGGCTGGCCGA
>JAFSKP010000059.1 GCA_017448905.1 Bacteroidales bacterium
GGGGGGCGACCGGGGGGGGGTGGCCAAACGCGACTCGCTGGTGGTCATCACCCTTGAGCAACGCATGCCGGCACCGGCGAACGACACCATGGCCCGCGGCCTCGAGTTCCGCAACGAGATTGTGCGCCGCTACCTCACGGAACAAGGTGTCAACGAGAAGCAAATCATTGTCCTCACCGGCGAAGCAGTGGAAGAGGGCGAAAAGACGGGATACAGCATCACGTCGGAAATAAAAATGGAAGAATAAAGAACTATGGAACAGACCGATATACTAAACATAAACCCTGTTGACTACAACGACGATTCCATCGTCCATCTGGAGGACATGGAGCACATCCGGCTGCGTCCGGGCATGTACATCGGCAAGCTAGGCGACGGCTCGAGCCACGACGATGGCATCTATGTGCTCATCAAGGAAGTGATAGACAACTCGATAGATGAGTTCACCTCGGGCTTTGGCAAGAAGATAGAGGTAAAGATAAACTTCGCCGAACGGCGTGTGAGCATTCGCGACTACGGCCGCGGCATCCCGCTGGGAAAACTGGTGGAGGCCGTAAGCAAGTTGAACACGGGTGCCAAATACGACAGCAAGGTCTTCCAGAAGTCGGTGGGACTGAACGGTGTAGGTACCAAGGCCGTCAACGCCCTGTCGTCCTACTTCAGTGTGCAGAGTTTCCGCGAAGGGAAGACCCGTCGGGCAGAATTCTGCGATGGCAAACTGACCAACGACAGCGGCATCACCGCCTTTGCCAGCGACGATACCGGCACGCTGGTGGAATTTGTCCCCGACAGCAAACTCTTCGGAAACTATCACTTCATTGGCGAATATGTCGAGAAGCGCATCTGGAACTACTGCTACCTGAACCGCGGCTTGACGATGTACTACAACGACAAGCGCTACTACTCGAAGAATGGCTTGCTCGACCTGCTGGAGAACAACCTCCAGAGCGACCCACTCTACCCCATCATCCACATCAAGGAGGGCGATTTCGAGGCCGCTTTCACCCATATCAACGGACAGAGCAACGACTACTATTTCTCCTTTGTCAATGGCCAGCACACCACCGAAGGCGGCACGCACCAAAGTGCTTTCCGCGAGGCCTATGCCCGTGTGGTGAAGGACTTCATCAAGAAAGACTATGCTCCCGAGGTCATCCGCGGTGGCTTGGTTTGCGCCCTCTGCGTAAGAATCCAGGAGCCCGTCTTCGAGGCACAGACCAAAACCAAACTGGGTTCCACGCATCTGGAACCCAACAAGGTGGACGGAAGCAACGACTCGCCGCTACTGAAGACCTATGTCCTCGACATCCTCAAGCGCAACCTCGACGACTATCTCCACATGCACTCGGAGACTGCCGACGCCCTGCTGGCCAAAATCACCGCCAACGAGAAGGAGCGCAAGGAGATTGCGGGCATCAAGAAGGTGGCCCGCGAGGCCAGTAAAAAGGCGAGCCTCAACAACCGCAAGTTGCGCGACTGCCATGTGCACTACAACACCAACCACGCCCGCCGACTGGAGAGCACCATCTTCATCACCGAGGGTGACTCGGCCTCGGGCTCCATCACCAAGAGCCGCGACGTGGACACTCAGGCGGTGTTCAGCCTGCGAGGCAAACCTAAAAACACCTATAGCATCAGCAAGGTAGATGTCTACAAAAACGAGGAACTCAACCTGCTGCACAATGCCCTTGATATCGACGACGGCATGGAGAACCTGCGCTACAACAACGTCGTCATCGCCACCGATGCCGATGTCGACGGCATGCACATACGCCTTCTGCTGCTGACATTCTTCCTGAGATTCTACCCCGAGCTGATACAGACAGGGCACGTCTACATCCTGCAGACGCCCCTCTTCCGCGTGCGCAACAAGCAAAAGACCACCTACTGCTATACCGACGACGAGCGCATCGCCGCCATCCACGACACCCCCAAGGCAGAGATTACACGATTCAAAGGCTTGGGAGAGATTAGTCCCGACGAGTTCAAAAACTTCATCGGAAAGGACATGCGTCTCGACCCCGTGCTACTGCACAAAGATTTTGATACACAAAGTGTTCTCTCGTTCTATATGGGTGAGAACACCCTTGAACGACGAGAGTTCATCATGAACAACCTGAGGGTCGAGGACGATGAGTCGATAGTGGTGGCATAAAAAAAATTTGGCTATATCAAAATAACTTGCTATTATTGCACTAAATTCACATAACCATGACGACTGTCAAAAAACGTAAGAAAAACCTGATAGTCAGCTACAAAAACCTGACCGAGGAGCTAAAGGAAAAGCTCAAAGAAGCCTATCCTGACGGCTACAACAACTATTTGCAACGTTTCACCAAGCCCAATGGGGAGACAATTTTCGTTGTCCCCTTCGAGACCTCGGATACCTGCTACATGGTCAAATTTGAAGTAAAAATAGACACCCTCGGCGAGGACCTCGACAAGGCGCTCTTCGATGATGACGACGACAGCGGCAAGGAAGACGAGTTCGCCCCCTTGAGCGAAGCCCTTGAGAAAGAAGAGGCAGACTCTTCTCACAAGGAGCGTGTGCTGAGGCATGGCGACTTCGAGACCAACCTCGAGGAAGACGAGAAACGCCAGAAAAAACTCTCCCTGGGCATCAACAAAGAGGAGATCCGTGCTGCTTTCGGCGACGACGATGTAGAAGAGCTCGATAGCTACGAGAAAATTGGAGACGACGAGGAGTCTGCCGACGAGGACTTTGAGCCGTCGGACGAGGACATCCGCGGCATCGAGGAGGAATACTTCGACGCCGAAAACCCGCCTCTCGACGCCACCATCCCTGAAGAGGAGATTGCCAAGCCCGCCAAAAAGACAAGTACCCCTAAGAAACGCGGCCGGAAGAAGAAAGAGAAATAAGCATTACAGTGAAACAAATAATTCTAAATCAATAAACAATGAAAAAAACAGTAAAAGTATTGTGCCTGACCGCCATGCTGATTGGTGTCGGCTCAGCAGCCCAAGCCCAGTTCCGCCAGTCGGTCTATCTCAACGGCAACATCCCCACCGGCGATTTCGCCTCCGACGCTTCCACCGTCAGCGATGGTACCATCGCCGCTCTCGTCGGTAACGGCGTTCCCCTGACCTACGAACAGGTCGGCAAGGACGCCTCCGTAGGCTTCGGCCTCGGCTATCGCGCCAGCTACCGCTTCGACGT
This sequence comes from Bacteroidales bacterium, assembly GCA_017448905.1. Classification (GTDB taxonomy): domain Bacteria; phylum Bacteroidota; class Bacteroidia; order Bacteroidales; family P3; genus Colimorpha. The sequence goes on from JAFSKP010000059.1 coordinate 3,179, forward strand.
GGGCGTGGGCATGGTGGCCCCCTTCGCCAACGTCGACTTCCTGTGGAACACCATCTCGGGCAAGTGGCGCGACAAATACAGCGACGCCTACTACAGCACCCCCACCTATTTCAACATTCCGTTCCTCGCCGGTGTGACCTACATCTACGACGAGCTTCCCTGGGACGACATCTCGGCCTATGGTGAGTTCGGCATCGGTACCGACCTCCTCTGGATTACCTCCGAAGGCAAGGGCGACGGCAACGAGTACTTCGGCTACAAGGCCGACTTTGCCTTCGCTTGGATGCTTGGCGCGGGAGCCTACTTCGGAGAGCACTTCAGTGCCGGTCTCTACTACTACAGCTTCGGGACCCACAACATCGACTACACCCAGTACACCCTCGACAACAACACCCTGGCCGCGGCCCAGGCAAACCTTCACGGCCGCGAGCGCCGCTCTGCCGGCAGCGTGATGATCCGCCTCGGATTCCACTTCTAAAAAATTAAGAATTAAGAATTTCTCTTATTTCAAAAAGAGGCTGGCATGTCAATGACGCGCCAGCCTAATTTTTAATTCTTAATTTTTAATTCTTAATTAATCTTGTCGAATCCCAGATAGGGGCGCAGGCACTCGGGCATGACGATGCCGTCCGCCGTCTGATTGTTTTCCAACAGGGCTGCCACGATGCGCGGCAGTGCCAGTGCCGATCCGTTGAGGGTATGGCAGAGCTGCATCTTGCCGTTCTCATCCTTGAAACGAAGCTTCATGCGGTTGGCCTGGAAGGTCTCGAAATTACTCACCGAACTCACCTCGAGCCAACGCTTCTGGGCAGCGCTCCACACCTCGAAGTCGAAGGTCATGGCAGAGGTAAAACTGATATCGCCGCCACAGAGTTTAAGGATATGATACGGTAGTCCCAACTTGTCAAGCAAACCGCCAACATGTTTCTTCATCTCCTCGAGTTGCTCATAGGAGCGGTCGGGATGTTCAATGACGACAATCTCCACCTTCGAGAACTCGTGCAGGCGGTTCAAGCCACGGACATCCTTGCCATAGCTACCGGCCTCACGACGGAAGCACTCGCTGTAGCCCACGCGTTTGATGGGGAACTGCTTCTGGTCAATGACTTCTCCACGGAAGATGTTAGTGATGGGCACCTCCGCGGTGGGAATCATGTAGAATCCGTCCAGCGGGATGGCGTACATCTGACCTTCCTTGTCGGGCAGCTGGCCGGTGCCGAGACCCGAAGCCTCATTGACCATCAGCGGAGGCTGAATCTCAATAAAGCCAGCATTGGCGGCCTCATTGAGGAAGAAGTTGATGAGGGCGCGCTGGAGACGGGCTCCCTTGCCTTTATAGAAGGGGAAACCGGCGCCGGTAACCTTGTTACCGAGCTCGAAGTCAATGATGTCATACTTGGCACAGAGATCCCAGTGGGGCAATGCGTCGGCTGGCAGGTCGGGCTTGTGGCCGAACTCGGCTACAACCACGTTGTCGGCCTCACTCTTACCCATGGGGACGGTGATATGAGGAGTATTGGGCAACGAGATGAGTTTCTCATTGAGCAACTGCTCGGTCTCGGCCTGCTGGGCAGAGAGATTCTTTTCTTCGGCTTTAAGTTCGGCAGTACGTGCTTTGGCGGCCTCAGCCTCCTCTTTCTCACCCTGCTTCATTAAAGCTCCAATTTCCTTGGCAATTCGGTTCGATTCAGCCTTCACGCCGTCGGCCTTCACCTGCAGAGAGCGACGCTCGGCATCGAGGGCGATAATTTCGTCAATGCGAGCCTCTACATCGGCCACATTCTTGATCTTGAGACGGGAGATGCACTCCTCACGATGATCTTTAATATATTGCAGTTGTAACATCTTGTGTGTAATAAAACGGACATACCGAGGTATGTCCCTGTTTAGCGGAGAGAGAGGGATTCGAACCCCCGGACCCTCGCAGGTCAACGGTTTTCAAGACCGCCGCAATCGACCGCTCTGCCATCTCTCCTATTCGAAAAACCCTGCCTCGGCGGACAGGGTTTTCTAGATCGATAAAATCTAAAACAAATTACTTTTTTCTTTTTCTTTTATTCGGCCTTCTTGCTTGAAGTGAACTTCAATCAGTCCGCTTATTCGGCCTTCTTGCTTGAAGTGAACTTCAATCAGTCCGCTTATTCGGCCTTCTTGGCGTACTTTTTGTACTTGTTCATGAACTTGTCGACGCGTCCGGCGGTGTCAACGAGTTTCAGCTTACCAGTGAAGAAGGGGTGCGAAGTGTTCGAGATTTCGAGTTTCACAACGGGGTACTCCTTACCATCGGTATAGGTGACAGTCTCTTTGGTGTTGGCACAACTCTTGGTGAGGATCATATTGTCGTTCGACATGTCTTTGAACACCACGAGGCGATAGTTTTCGGGATGAATTCCTTTTTTCATTTTCTTAATTTTTGCCGTCTAACCCGTTAATTGTTAGACGATTGTTTATAATTCGTTTACTAATTTCGTGCTGCAAAGATACGAACATTTTCCGAACTGGCAAAATATTATTTCAAAAAATCCCTAAAAAAAATATATACCCACTTGTGAAAAAAAAAACGGCCCCGAGGCACACCCCATCTTCGAATACCTCAAGCAGCAGGCCCCTTCCGAGGAGTACCATGGTCTCAAGGCAAAAGGCGCTGCCGCCCTCTTCAAGACCATCAGCAACAGCGTCGAGAAAGAGAGCGACATCAAGTGGAATTTTACCAAGTTCCTTATTTCCAGAGATGGCACTGTGATAAAGCGCTACGCCCCCACCACCGAGCCCAAAGACTTCGAGAAAGACATCGAAGCAATGCTGTAACAACCAATCATCTATGGACTAATCTACGCCTACTGATTATCATCCCAGCAGCACGTCCATCACCATCATCAGCACAAAGCCGAGGGCGAAGCCGATGGTGGAGAGGTTGGTGTGACGTCCCTGGGCGGTCTCGGGGATAAGTTCCTCGACTACCACGTACATCATGGCGCCGGCGGCGAAAGCCAGCAGATAGGGCAACGCCACGCCCAGCACCCCCGCCAGCAACAGAATGGCCACGGAGCCGAGGGGCTCCACCACACCGCTGAGGGTACCGATAAGAAACGACTTCATTCTCGAGTTGCCCTCGGCATGCATCGGCATCGAGATGATAGCTCCCTCTGGGATGTTCTGAATAGCAATGCCGATAGATACCGCCAATGCGGCGCTGAGGGTCAGCCCCTGCGACTCGCCGGCGAAGACCACACCCACAGCCATACCTTCTGGCAGGTTATGTATCGTCACCGCCAGCGCCAGCATCATGGTGCGCGAGAGGCGACTGCGAGGTCCTTCGGCCTTCTCTGCGCCGACATGCAGGTGGGGTGTCAGTTCGTCAATCAGCAGCAGGAAGGCGATGCCGGCGAGGAAGCCTACGGCGGCAGGCACGACACTCTTGCCAGTCATCTCTATCGACGGTATCAGCAGCGACCACACGCTGGCCGCCACCATCACGCCGCTGGCAAAACCCAGCAGCGTCTTCTGCAGGCGGTCGGGAATCTCCTTCCGCATGAAGAAAACGAACGCCGACCCCAGCATCGTGCCCGCCAGGGGCAGTAATAATCCTATGATTAAAACACCCATCAATCTTTCCGTTTCGGATTCTTAGGGAACCAGCCCTTCGCCACGCGCTCGCGCTGTTTGAAGAGTTCCAGGATGGACCAGAACGCCGAGAAGGCCACTACGCCGAGAACGGTCGAGGGGATGACGGCCTCGACCAGCAGCGATGCTACAATACAGCCGATGCCCGCCAGCAGAAACATCCACCAGCAGCGTGTGCCCAGATAATACTCCGCCTTGATGACAATGGGGTGGAAAATTCCTATACAGAGGAAGGAAGAGACCCCGATGATAATTCCAGTAAAGTTCATTTAGTCAGTCGTTTGTGCTTTTAACAAAAACATATTTCACACTGCAAAGATACGCACTTTTCCTAATCCCCACAATACCCAGAAATGATGATTTTCGTACCGAATCAACTCTTTGTTCCCAAGAGGGATAAACGCCCTACCCTCCCCTTACCATCTCCCTACCAACTCCTACCACGGTGGGTGATGGTAGGGAGTTTTTATGTCCCGAAATGCTCTTTTAACATTTTTTCGCTTGACAGCGGACAGCTTCCGGATTATATTATGTGTGTCGAATTTTTAAAAACAACATATTATGGCAAAGCAACGTTTTGGGATCAACGACGCCTACCGCGGGACGGTGGGGACGGTCATCGGGTACGAGTGGCGCGGCAAGTGGTGTCTGCGCTCACGGCCGCTGCGGGTAAGGAATCCGCGGACGGCGAAGCAGCAGAACAACCGCCTGCTGTTCAAGCAGATGGTGGACCTCGCGAGCCACATGAAGATGGCGCTGCGGAAGGGCCTCCGCGGAGTGTCGCTGGGGATGCACATCACGGAGTGCAACCTCTTCGTCAAGCGGAACAAGGAGTGTTTCTCATTGGATGCCGAGGGGCAGCTGATGGTGGACTGGGAGCGGCTGATTATCAGCGAGGGAGAGCTGGTGGCGCCAGTGTTTCAGGACATACTCCTCAGTCAGCCGCAAGCGGCTGCCAGCTCCCCTAATTTAGGGGAGCAGTTAAATAGTGCAAGCCGAGGCAA
>JAFSKP010000060.1 GCA_017448905.1 Bacteroidales bacterium
AATGATCATAGGGAACCCCAAACGTATACTTTTTTATTGCCAGTACACGACACTTGTTATGTGAATTTATCGAGTCACGACACTTTAATAGAATCCTTAAATCATGGTACTTATCCTATCAGCGACTTCTTTTTTTCATTATTCCCAATGATAGAAGCATCATTTCCTGATAGTTCTTTTACCTTTCGAAAAGAATCATACAACAATAGTATTTCTAAATGGCTATATTATAATATAAAAAATGGTAATAGTAAGGAGTTATATACGAAAACTGACGAAGTGTTTATTATAACCATCGCAAAAATCATGGCTATTATGAAACATAATGTAAACGGTTTCCCCTTGGCAATTAGCATAATAAAGGACATTGTTCCTGTTTCATTAAGCGATAATTGCATTAAGGATGATATAATGGTATTGTCCAAAATAGTTTTACATGAAATATAATTGGTGTATAGCATATTCAAGTTTCGGGAGTAGTAAAGCGGCCTCCCGGAATGCCGCGATATTGTTTAGATTGATGAATTTTTCGTTGTCGTTGATACATTTCTCAAGGATGTTTTCCATGTCAGACTCAAAGAACTCGGCTATTTCTTTTATCAGAGAGACGAGGATGTCAAGAATCTGTATCAGTACCGTTTTCTCCAAGGCTTCATCCATCGCCTCGGCGAGCAGTCCGCCGACAGTTTCGTAGTCGTTGACTCTCCTGACAAGCGAGAGTATTTTGTACTGTATCAGCGATATGGTGGTTGCTGCAATCCGAGCGTCGAAGTCGCGCGACTGGCATTTGCCGAGTCTAAGGTATTGCTTGGCCTCCTTGTGGAAGACCTCGATAGTCCAGCGTGTTGCGTAAGTCCTGTAGGCCTTGTCGAATTTGATGTCGAGGTCGGTTGTGAGCGGTGCTTTCCATGCCGCTTTCTTGCTTGTACGGCAGAATATGATCTTCACGTCCATCCCGTCGAGTGATTATATCGGTTTAATTGTACCACCCGTATCGGAAACAAATGTACCACCCGTGACTCATGGGCTACCGCGTGGAATACTACTCCATGAACAGATTCATCGAGAAGATTTCGCTCGCCAAGCTCGACGGCACGCTGCTGAAGGTCATCAACCACATCGAGCGCAACGACCTCGTCATCTTCGACGATTTCGGCCTGCAGCCGCTGGACAACAACTCCAGACTCGCCCTGCTACAGGTGCTCGAGGACTGCTACCAGCGAAAGTCCGTCATCGTCACCTCACTGCTCCCCGTGGCCAAATGGTACGACTACATCGCCGAGCCCACTCTCGCCGACGCAATCATGGACAGGCTCACCGCCAACGCCAGCCGCATCGAGCTCAAAGGTGAATCGATGAGGCATAAAAATAAAAAATAATTGTATATTTACACTTGAAAACGACACCGTGTGATGGCACTTAATTTTCACGCTGTGAAAGTGGTACATTTCATTCTGTTTTCACCGGTACATTTGAAACCGCTACAGGTGGTACATTTATTCCGCTGTACGCTCTTTTTATTTACAATCCGAAACAACATACTATTAAGAGTCTCAACCATGAGCGGTGGAATGGTTTGCAAGTGATTTAGCAAAGCTAAAAAATAAGTTGTATCAATAATGGTTTCAAGTCGCTGTATTCCAACGATAATCTATCATTAACTGTTGAACAAAAAACTTAAAACTTTGCTAAAATGTTTCAAAAGCAGTTAAAATAAACAATATCAGACAAGAATGAATAATGAGACATTTTTTCCCCAGTCTTGTTCCGGACACCGTTTGCCTATTGTTCTTCTTTTTTTATCACTCCCGCTTCGACAAGCCTCTTGTAGCTTTTCTCGGCCGAGAGTTGCTCGGCTGCCTTTATCGAGTATTCGACAGCTGACTCGGCGGGTTTGCCGTCGATGCGTGTCAGCACCTCATATTCGCGACGGCTCGACCCGTCCCTGTTCTGGTATCTGACATTGGTGGTCTCAAACGACACCTTGTGACGCTCTTTCTGCCCCCAGTCAATCAGCATGCTCTTGAAATTCCAGTCCTGGTGTATCATGGCATCTATGTCGAGATGGGTGTTGATGACACGTTCGACGATGACCCTGCGTGTGAACTCATACCCTTTCTCAAGATAGATGGCACCGACCAACGCCTCGAAGGCATCGCCGTCTTTTGACTTGAATATTCCCTGCTGCTGTTTGTTGTACTGTATCAGCTGCGAAAGCCCTATCTTCTGGGCAAGCTTGTTGAGGTTGGCTCGGCTGACAATCTTGGAGCGTGTGACCGTAAGAAACCCCTCTCCCTGATAAGGGAACTTCTTGTACAGATACTCTGCGACTATGGCTCCGAGAACAGCGTCGCCGAGGTACTCAAGGCGTTCGTTGTTGACCTTATGGCCATGTGTGGTCTCCTGTGACTTCGATTTGTGGATGAAAGCTATCTGGTATATGTCGGTACGCCTGGGTGTGAATCCCAGAACGTTACGGAAGAAATTGTAGAAAGCTTCATTTTCCTTATGACGATGAAACCACAACATTCTCAGTACGTTTTTTCAGTACTTGCGGAAAGCCAGGCTCACATTATGTCCCCCAAACCCGAAAGCATTGCATAGCGCGAAATCGACCTGCCGTTGCTTTGCCTTGTTGAAAGTAAAGTCGAGAGGCTCGATTTTCGGGTCGTCGTTGAAATGGTTTATTGTCGGCGGGACAATATTGTTTTTGATGCAAAGCACTGTGGCTATGGCCTCAACGCTTCCTGCGGCTCCCAGCAGGTGACCTGTCATCGACTTTGTCGAGTTCAGGCTTATTTTCTTGCTGTACTCCCCGAAGAGATGGGATATGGCTTTGGGTTCTGAAATGTCGCCGATAGGTGTAGAGGTGCCGTGGGTGTTGATATGGTCCACGTCGGTGAGCGCCATCCCCGACTCCTCGACGGCAAGCCTCATGGCGTCGTAGGCGCCGCGTCCGTCGGGGTGCGATGCCGTGATATGGAATGCGTCTGACGAGAGACCGCATCCCGTAATCTCGGCATATATCTTTGCCCCTCGGGCTACGGCATGCTCCAGTTCCTCCACAACAAGTGCCCCGGCGCCTTCTGCCAGGACAAAGCCGTCACGATCCCTGTCGAACGGTCGCGAAGCCGTCTTGGGATCATCGTTGCGGAACGATAGAGCCTGCATCGAACCGAAGCCCCCGATGCTGCACTCTGCCACGGCTGCTTCCGAACCTCCAGCAACAATCACGCTCGCCTTGCCGAGACGTATCAGGTTGAAGGCATCACTTATGGCTATGGCAGATGATGCACATGCCGCGACGGTGCAATAATTCGGGCCGGTATAACCGTAGCGTATCGATATCTGACCTGCGCAGATATTGGATATCATGCGAGTGCAGAAAAAAGGACTGAAACGCGGAATGCCACTTTTGGCGTATTGGCTGACCTCGTTCTGGAAAGTCTGCACGCCGCCGTTCCCGCTGCCCCATATCACACCCACACGCGACTTGTCAACATTGCACAACTCTATCCCTGAGTCTCTAATGGCCTCGTCTGCTGCCACCAGCCCGTATTGTGTGAAAAGGTCAAGTTTGTTAAGCTCTTTGCGGTTGAAATGCTCCGTAGGGTCGAAGCCTTTCACTTCGCAGGCTATCTTGCACCTGAACTTCTCAGTGTCAAATCGAGTAATCGGCCCGGCTCCACTTACTCCGATAAGCATCGACTGCCACATCGCTGCAACATCGTTACCTATCGGGGTAAGTGCTCCCAGACCTGTAACAACTACTCTTTTCAGATTCATGAATGAATCAGTTATTTCCTGGCATTCTCAATGTAGTTGATGGCATCGCCGACGGTGGCGATGTTTTCTGCCTCTGATTCAGGAATCGTGATTTCGAAATCTTTCTCAAGTTCCATGAGCAACTCAACGATATCGAGTGAGTCCGCTCCAAGGTCGTTGGTGAAACTGGCTTCCAGAGTGACATCTTTCTCGTCAACTCCAAGCTTTTCAACGATGATAGATTTTACTTTTGTTGCAATTTCAGACATTTTTTTCTTTTTTTGACATTAAACAGTTTGCAAAGAAACAAAAAAAAAACCATTCCTATGTCATTTCGTATGAACTTTATTTGTGTTAATTATATTAACATTTTGGCAGACAATATTATATGGAGCATATTTTTTTTCTTTTAAACAGCAAAAAGTTTATATCTTAATTACTTGTAAAACAGGGATGTATTTATTTTAATTGTGGATATATTGTTGAGTATCAGTATCAGAGGGGTTTTCCTGTTTTTTTCGTCAAAAAATGCAATTATTGCTGCTGTTTTTGTTTTTTTATCCTTTTTTCGTCACCACGTTCTATACTTTATTTCAAATCCCTGCGTTATACAACAAAAACTCACAAGAAAGGATAATATGGACAATCATATTAAACCTAAGCGTATTGCAATACTGGCATCGGGCAATGGCACTAATGCACAGCAGATTGCCGAATATTTCGCAGGTCGCAACGATGTCGTGGTCGATTCTGTGATTTACAATAAGAAGGATGCCTACGTGGCTACGCGTGCCAAAAACCTCGGACTGCAGTCATTCTATATGACTAGGCGCGACTTCATGGAGAGCGACAAGGTTCCCGCCCTCCTTTCCGAACGGGGGGTCGATTACCTGATCCTTGCCGGATTCTTGCTGCTTGTGCCGGAAAACTTGTTGAGGGCTTTCCCCGACAGGATAGTCAATATCCATCCGGCCCTGCTCCCGAAGTATGGCGGCAAGGGTATGTATGGCCACCATGTCCATGAAGCTGTCGTGGCTAACCACGAGAAGGAGACAGGCATCACAATCCATGTCGTGGATCATCGGTACGACTGTGGAACAACCTTGTTCCAAGCTCGTTGTGTGGTCTATCCAAACGACAGTGCTGACGATGTGTCGGCACGCATTCATCTGCTTGAGAAAGATTTTTTCCCGCCAGTAATCGATGCATATATTACGGGAAGGCCTATGCCTGTGCAGCAGCATATTCTACTATAGCTTCTTTTGTATATGATTATTGCTGTTAACACTCGTCTGCTCATCCCCGGTCGTCTCGACGGCATCGGATGGTTCACATGCGAGACAATGCGACGTATTGTTGCGGCGCACCCCGAACATGAGTTTCTCTTTCTCTTCGATCGGACACCCGACCCGCAGTTCCTCTTTGCACCCAATGTGCATCCAATAGTACTGCATCCTAAGGCTCGTCACCCCCTCTTGTGGCATATCTACTTCCAGTGGAGTGTGCCGAGAGTCATTCGTAAATCCGGAGCAGACCTCTTTGTCTCGCCTGACGGATGGATGCCGCTGAATATCAAGATACCTGTCCTCGATGTCATACACGACCTTAATTTCGAACATTCCGGCAACTTCTTGCGTCCGTCGCATCAGCGCTACATGACCCATTTCTTCCCGCTATTTTCGCAGAGGGCAACCCGACTCGCAACGGTATCTGAATTTTCAAAGAATGACATTGTCGCAACTTACAATGTTGATTCCGACAAGATTGACGTGGTGTACAACGGCTCGCACGACTACTATCGTCCCTGTAGTGAGACGGAGAAACAAAAGGTTCGCCAGAAATACTGCAATGGTAACCGTTTCTTTATCTCCATTGGGACAATCTCCCGCCGTAAGAATCTTGCTAACATCATATTGGCCTACGATACCTTCCGCCAGAGCCATCCCGGCGACTCGACTCATTTCGTCGTTGTCGGTGGCAGGTACGGCACATACCAGGAACTGGACTCGGCCCTTGACAGCTGTCGCTGGCGAAGCGACATCCATTTTGTGGGCCATGTGGAGTCTGCCGTCCTCAGCCGTCTGCTTGCCAGTGCTGAAGCGTTGGTGTATGCCTCTCTTTTTGAGGGTTTCGGCATCCCGATTTTGGAGGCTTTCTATGCCGAGGTTCCTGTCGTGTCGTCGGAGGTTACCTCTATGCCAGAGGTGGCCGGCGATGCTGCCTTGCTGGTGAATCCAGAGTCGGTTGACGCTATTGCTCATGCTATGAGCAAGATAGTAGGGGATAGGAACCTGTGCGACGAATTGGTTTCCCGTGGTCGCCGCCGTCGTGAGCTCTTCACATGGGATATTACTGCGAGCCGTCTATGGCAAAGCATGATGGCCACAGTCGGGAGCAATGGGAATTCTCAGTCATCATCCTAACATCTATGTGCAAACCAATACCTTTCCTTTCCCTGTTGTCAGTCTTCTCCCTTGCGGCTGCCCAGACTCCGTCCGCACTGTCATCCAACCTTGTATTTAATCCGTCGTTCGAGGACTACAGGGAATGTCCTCGCAGGATCGATGCTCTGGGTCATCTCACAATTGTCGATGCCTGGTACCAGCCCACTGAAGGCTCGGCAGACTATTACAATGTGTGTGGCTCGCGTGAGTGCGGTGTGCCTCACAACAAACTTGGTATCCAGGATGCTCATCGCGGTAAAGGTTTCTGCGGCATCTACTGCTCGAAGACCGACTATCGTGAATACCTTCAGACCGAGCTTCGTGAACCGTTGCGTGCCGGCGAGATGTACCTTGTCTCTTTCTACGTCAGCCTATCTGAATACTCGTCGGGTGCTGTCGCCACGATAGGCGCCCTCTTCACCAACGACCGCATAAGCGACACGGTACGCAGTGTTCTTATGGACAAGAGGGTCAGGCAGCTGGCGCCAGGCATCTCGCAGACGGTGGCCTCCTATTTCGAACCACAGGTTGTGAACGACTTCGACCGCGTTCTTGACGACACAAAGGCTTGGATGTCGGTCAGTGGTGTCTTCACGGCTCATGGAGGAGAGAGGTTCATGACGATAGGTAACTTCTTTCCGGCCTCGCAGTCCAATGTCGTCGACCTCGACTCGTTGACATATCTGCTCCCCGGTGCTTATTACTATATCGACGACGTCAGCGTCACCTGCCTGGGTTGTGGCAACAGCCAGAAGAATGTTCCAGACAGCTCCGTTGCAGTGAAAGACGATATGGCTTCCTTTGCCGACACGCTGAAGGTGGGCTCCACTTTCGTTCTTCACAACATCTTCTTCGACTACGACAAGGCGGTATTGCTGCAGCAGTCTTACAAGGAGCTGCACACGTTGCTCGGGTTGCTTCAGTCGCACCCCACCATGAAGATTGAAATCGCCGGCCATACCGACGGTCATGGCTCTGTCGAATACAACCAGCGTCTCTCCGAGAACCGGGCCCGTTCGGTCGTGGACTATCTTGTGTCCCATGGCATAGATGCGCGCCGCCTGAGCTTCAAAGGCTACGGCAAGAGCCACCCGATTGCCACCAACGCCACAGAAGAGGGCAGAGCCAAGAACAGGAGGGTGGAGTTCATTGTCCTCGGTTTGTAATACTGCATTGCTTTGTCACCGCGGCTGACATCCGAACTACATAATCCATCTTCATACCACAGCTTCATCGACTGATGATATGTATGCAAAAAAAACCCGCACGTTGTGTGCGGGCTTCTGTATTGTTCGGAAGTGTCGTATTAGTTGTTGACGCGGTAGAAGGAAGTGCGGCGGTTGATGGCGTTCTTGATGTTGCCGAAAGGCATACCCTTACCCTTGCCGCTGGTGGTCATGCGGCTCTCGTCGATGCCTTTGCGGACAAGAGCTTTCTTGACGTATTCGGCGCGTTTCTCGGAGAGTTTCTGGTTGTACTCGTCGCTGCCGCTGTAGTCGCAGTAGCCAACAATCTCGATCTTCATGTCCTCGTTGTCCTTCATGATCTGGGCGATGGCGTTGATTTTGCCCATCTCGCCAGCAGGAACGGTGTATTGGTCAACGGCGTAGTTGATAGAGAACGGCATGGCATAGAAGTTATGCTTGTTGTTCTCGTAGTTGTCGATAACCCTGCGGAGGCTGTCGACGAGGGCGTCGTTGTCGTTCTTGGGCTGCATGTGTGCAATCTGGTCTTCGAGTTCATTGATGTGGTTGACAAGCTGCGCCTCACGCTCTTTGGATTTCCTCAACTCTTCATTCAGGTTGTTGATGTCGTCGTTCATGCGGTCGAAGTTCTCCTGGGTCAGCATGGCACGCTGGGCGATGAGGTCAAGGTCGGCCTGGGTGGGTCCGAAGTTGTACATGCCTCCGATGGCAATCCAGCCGGTCATGTCATGCCACTGGTGGATAGGACTGGGAATATCGGCGGTGATGTCGTCGCCAAGTTCGACAAAGAAGGTGAAGTGCTCGCTGCATTTGTAGCTCCATCCCAAGCCGCCCTGGAAGTAGATACCCAAATAGCCGACTTCGATGTCGTCGCGGCTGAAGGTGGCGCCGGTACCTGCGAAGAGGTAGAGGTTGCCTTTTCTCTCGGGGTCGTATCCCTTGAGAAGACCCTGGAAGCTCATCTTCATGTCGAAACCGAGTTTGGCATAGCGGTCATAGCCTTTGCCGTTGCGGTTGTATCCGGTTGGGCTGGATGGATAGCTGTCTTTGCCAGCGAACATGCCGGGCCAGTCGCCCACGATACGCATTGTCCAGATGGGGCTCATCTCTTTCTCGAGGAAGAGACGCAGACCGAGGTTGCTACCCTGGCGGAAATCGAAAAGTCCGCCATGCTCATACTCCCATGTGTAGGCAATATTGCCACCAATCGACCAGTTGCTCCAGAAACCGTAGCGAGGATACTCGAGCTTGTATTCCTTTTGCTCCTGGGCGTTTGCTGTGCAAGCCATCGCGATAAGGCCTGCAAGCATTCCGATTTTGAATAGTTTTTTAAACATGTTTTTTATTGATTTTTTATTGTTTTAAACCTGAGAATACAGTATGAATAACTTTGCAAAAGTACTACTTTTTTCTATATTGTTGAAGTTTTTTTTGTTTTTTTGTCTCTTTTTTGTCTTTTTGTCAAACGGTTTATGCCGGGTTTTTCCGCCGGATGTTTTCTAATAAACTGCTAATAAGTGAAATAATGGATTACGACGAAAAGTTTTCAACAATCAGTTTTTGATTTTTTTTTATTCTTTAACTCACTCAATATACGTTCAACGACAACAATTTGTTTCGTTTCAAAAGTCACTTTTTATCTTTTTGATTGTCTTTTTTGTTGATAAAATAGTGTCCATATTCCTGCTTTATGGCACGACGGTGTGTGACGATGAGCCATTATTTCTTGCGGATACAGTTTTTTTTATTATTTTTGCATTTCCAATCTTTAACAATTATCATCATGACCACAGTTAAAATAGACTCCGTACATCTGCGTCAGTACGTGACGGATGCCGAGCTTGAAGCCATCCGTCCTGAAATAGTTAATGCAAAAAAAATGCTGGTTGAAGGTAACGGTAAGGGTAACGGCTTTTTAGGTTGGGTTGACCTGCCCGCCACGCTCGACCCTGCTATCGTCGCCTCGATTAAAGAGGATGTGAAACGCCTTGCCCCCAAGGCTCGACTCTTTGTCGTCATCGGTATTGGCGGCTCTTATTTGGGTGCGCGTGCCGTCATCGAAGCCCTTCAGTCGGAATTTGCCTCTTGGTCGCCGTCGCAACATCCTTTCGTCGTCTATGCCGGACATACCCTCAGCGAGGATTACTATCATCAGCTTCTTCAGTTGCTCGATGCCAATGACTACGCCGTTGCTGTCATCTCCAAGTCGGGCACCACTACCGAACCTGCCGTGGCGTTCCGTATCGTCAAGGATCATCTGACAAGGAAATATGGTGCCGCCGAAGCCTCCAGCCGTATCATTGCCATCACTGACGCCGCAAGGGGTGCCCTTCATGACATCGCTGTCGAGGAGAAATATCCGATGTACGTCATCCCCGACAACGTGGGTGGCCGCTTCTCGGTACTGACTCCCGTCGGGCTTCTCCCCATTGCCATGGCTGGTTTTGACATCGACCGCCTACTCGCCGGTGCACGCGACATGCGTCAACAGTGCCTCGGCAGTGATTCCTACAGTGAAAACCCTGCACTTCATTACGCGGCTCTGCGCAACATCCTTTACCGCAAGGGCAAGAAGGTGGAGATGCTCGTCAATTTCCTGCCCAACCTCAAATATATCAGTGAATGGTGGAAGCAGCTCTATGGCGAAAGCGAAGGGAAGGAGCACAAGGGTATCCTGCCTCACAGTCTCAGCTTCACCACAGACCTCCACTCCATGGGTCAATATGTTCAGGATGGCGAACGCCTGATGTTCGAGACTTTCATCAGCGTTGGGAAACCTGCACACAATGTTGCCATTCCTTCCGACGAACGTAACCTCGACGGCATCAACTACCTCTTGGACAAGACCCTCAACGACATCAACCACAATGCTGAGCAGGGTACTATGATAGCCCATCGCAACGGCGGTGTGCCTGTCGTCAAGATTGACGTTCCCTCGGTGGATGAATATGTCCTGGGACAGCTCATCTATTTCTTCGAATTCGCCTGCGGTGTCAGCGGATACACCTTGGGTGTGAACCCGTTCGACCAGCCTGGCGTCGAGGCTTACAAGAAGAATATGTTCATTCTCCTTGAAAAGCCTGGTTATGAAGGCAAAGAGCTGGTATGATAAGAGAAAAGGATGCCTCGCAAGAGGCATCCTTTTCTCTTCATAGTGTGCAATACTGTCAGAACGGAAGGTCGGCGAGAGGGGTTGTGTCGTCGTCGAGCAGACGTGCGTATGGGTCGGTGACAGGCTGCTGCTCTTCGTTGCGGTTGCGGTTGCCCAGAACGGTGAAGTTCTCTGCTACAACCTCCGTGGCATAATGCTTGTTGCCCTCGCGGTCCTCCCACGAACGGTTCTGTAGTTTGCCCTCAACAAAGACTTGTGTGCCCTTGCGTAGCAGCTTCTCGGCAATATCGGCAAGACCTCGCCAGCACACCACGGTGTGCCAGTCGGTCTGTTCGATTTTCTCGCCGTCCCTATTTTTGCGTATCTCCGTGGTCGCCAGAGGGAAAGTGGCTTTGCGTACCACTGGCGTCATCGGGTCGTCGCGGTGGCCGTCTTTGGGGAAAGTGATTATCTCAGGGTTCTTTCCTAAGTTTCCAATCAGAATAACTTTGTTTACTCCTACCATGTGTATTGTTTTAGTGTACCAAAAAATGTATTTCCTAATTGTTTATTGAGGGTGCAAAGATAGCATTTTTCCCTCTTCCCCAAAAAACATTTTTTGTTGGCCAATACAAAACATTGTGTACCAATGATGCTTTCTCGCTATCCTCGTCATTCCTTGTCGCCGTAATGCAAAAAAAAAGGATTTCATCGGTGTGAAATCCTCCTTTTTTGATGCGTAGCACTCGGGTTCTCTTATTTGTCGAGAGCCTGCTGGCGCAGGTGCTGGACGTAGATGGCCTTGAGTTTGCGTTCGCGGTTGATGACCGACGGCTTGGTGAATTTCTGACGCTCGCGGAGCTCTTTCACTACGCCAGTCTTTTCGAATTTTCTCTTCAGTTTCTTGAGAGCACGTTCGATGTTGTCACCTTCTTTGATAGGAACTACGATCATTTTTAATACCTCTTTCTTGTTAAGGGTTAGTAAATTGTTGATTATGACAGCCAGTACCTGTTAGAACTGGAAATGTCCTTGAGCCGAGGCATCCCTAAGGGCATTGAGGACACCTTTCTTGTTGATGATACGCATACCTTTGGCCGAGACCTTCAGGGTTATCCACATATCCTCTTCGGGAATGTAGAATTTCTTGGTCTGCAGGTTGGGTGAGAAGGTTCTCTTGGTATGAATGCGTGAGTGGGAGACATTGTTTCCACTAATCACATGCTTTCCGGTAATTTCGCAAATCTTTGACATTTCTTTATGTATTATTTCGATTGTTTTTTTTGAAAATTGGAGTGCAAAAGTCGCATCTTTTTCCAAATTGGCAAAAAAATTTTGCCTACTATTGGTGAATTTAATTTTTTTTAACAATTTGATAGTTGTAATATTCTGGTTAACAGGTTAATGATAATAATATTATTTTCGATTTAACATTATTTTTTCAATGAGTTACATGTTAAAAAACGATTTTTTTACATTCAAAAATGCTTTTTTTGACCTTTATCCGTTACTCAAATATGAGTATCGAAGATGCCATAGATTCTTTCTTGCAGTATATCAGTGCTGAACGTCGTCTTTCGACAAACACTGTCATCAAATATGAGAGTGGACTTCGCCATTTTAGTGAGTTTATTTCCAATGAGTTTTCGTGTCATGGTATCGAAGATGTAGACCATATCGCTGTCAGGGAGTGGCAGATTCACCTCTCTGACAGCGGCGCAGCTGCCACTTCTGTCAAGTGTCAGCTTGTTATCTTGCGTTCATTCTTCAAGTTTCTGCGGAGGGAGGGTCTTGTCCACAACGACATCATGTCGAAAGTGGTGACGCCGAAAACGCCCAAGCATCTTCCTGTTTTTTTTCAGGAGAAGGATGTTTCCAAAATTTATGATTCCCAGTATTTTGATGACGGTTTTGAGGGCCAGCGTGACCAACTCCTTCTGCGTGTACTTTATGAAACTGGGATTCGCAGAGCCGAGATGGTAGGTATGAGAGAGTCCTCTGTCGATTTCTCGGCTAAAACCTTGAAAGTGCTTGGCAAACGTGACAAGGAAAGAATAATTCCGTTAGAAAATGAATTGTTGCACAATATAAAATGTTATTTTTCGTTAAAGAGACAGAATAATATTGATTCAGAGTTCTTTTTCGTAAATGCAGCGGGCAAACCTTTCACTGCGCACGATGTTTATACGACTGTAAAGAAGTATATGACGTTGTTCTCCCATGCCGGCAAGATTTCGCCGCATGTGTTCCGGCACAGTTTCGCCACCCACATGCTCAATGAGGGTGCTGATATAGGTGCCATCAAGGAACTCCTGGGGCATACCGACCTTGCCGCCACAGAGATATACACTCACGTGACTCGTCAGCATATGAAAGAGGTTTACTCCCATACCCACCCTAGGACGAGACGAACGAAGCACGACGATTGATTTTTAACCTGTAATATTAACTCTTAACACTCAATATCATGAACATTGCAATCAATGCCGTAAAATTCAAGGCAGACCCCAAGCTCGAAAAATTCGTATCCGACAAGGTGGCCAAGATTGAACGTCTTGTCGACAATGCCACCAAATGTGAAGTAACCCTCAAGGTTGACAAACCGGAAAGCGACAACAACAAGATTGCCGAGATTTCGTTGACCCTTCCGGGGCAGACCCTTTTCAACAGCAAGCAGGCTGATACCTTCGAGGAGGCAGTCTCAGAGTGTGTCGACACCATGAAAGTGCAGATTGATAAGTACAAAGAACGCTACAAATAACAACGGACAAAGCAAAACAATGGAAAGTCACCCACCGACAGAGGGTGACTTTTTCTAGTTGCACAAGATATGAGGGTATTGTTGCTTG
This sequence comes from Bacteroidales bacterium, assembly GCA_017448905.1. Classification (GTDB taxonomy): domain Bacteria; phylum Bacteroidota; class Bacteroidia; order Bacteroidales; family P3; genus Colimorpha. The sequence goes on from JAFSKP010000060.1 coordinate 13,355, forward strand.
GCGCCACTGGCTTGCTTGGACGTAATGTGTTGAACAGGCTTTTGGATAGGGGCTGCGAGGTTACGGCACTAGTACGTAACAGTCATGGAATAAGGGATGTGTCTTCAAGTTCCCTGGCTGTAGTTGAGGGGTCGTTGTCCGATATGGTGACGCTCCGGGATGCCGCAAGAGACTGTGATGCGGTCATCAACTGCGCCGGAACCACCGATATGTCGTTGCTGAGCTTTGAAGACTACCTGCCGATGAATGCTGAGCTCTGCCGGTATCTTGCCGTGCTTGTTGAAACGACTGATACCAAGACGGTTGTACATGTCAGTACGACCAATACCATAGGGTATGGCACAAAAGGGCATCCGGCTGATGAGAATGAGCCTATGCGTGAGCCGTTCGCATCGTCGATGTATGCTCTCAGCAAGCGCGAGGGCGAGCAGTATCTGGAGACAGCCGCGGCAAATAATCCCGATGCACATGTTGTCATCCTGAATCCGGGCTTCATGGTGGGTCCATGGGATTCCAAGCCCTCATCCGGCAGGCTTTTGCTGGCTGGCTACAGAAAACCGCTCATGGCGGCACCTCCAGGGGGCAAGAGTTTTGTCGACGTCCGCGACGTGGCCGACGCTGCCATCTCGGCATTGACGAAAGGAAGAAACGGCGAGCGCTATCTTATTACCGGCGAGGAGCTGTCGTTGAAGGATTTCTACCGCAGACAGGCATCGGTTTGCGGTTACCGACAGCTGTACCTGGTGCTGCCAAGCTTTCTTGTTGCCGCTGCAGGCGTTATAGGCGATTTGCTTAGGAGCCTGCATGTCAGGACTCAACTCTCTTCATGCAACGTGCGGCAACTGTCGGTAATGGAGTTTTACACCAGTCGCAAGGCAACCGTGGAGTTAGGGTTCAGTCCCTCGCCTATCGACGTTGCAATAAAAGGGTTTTTCGATTGGCACAATTCGCAGAAAACATGAATTAAAGCTTTTTAAGTTTTCGGCATCCATAAAAATATTATTTTTGCAATTGTTATCATATTGTATAATTGGTAGATAAAATATTGTTTATGAAAAGGATAGTGGCTTTTTTCTTTGCTGTTTCGGCAGCTGCTTGTCTGTTTACGGGCTGTGGCCACAAGGTTATGACAGGAAAGCCTGGATCTTCGGGAAAGACTTTGGAGCTGATGCTTGTGGCAAAAAACAGTATGTATATGGGCTCTACCGAGATGGCTATAGATTCCTTGTTCAAGACACCGCAGGATGGTCTGAACCAGCCGGAGCCGAGGTTTGATGTTGTGAGGATTTCCCCGAACGATTTTGAAGGTAACACCATGTTCCAGGCTCACCGTAATATCTTGATTCTTGATGTGGATCCTCTTGGAATCAATAAGATATATCTCGAGAAAGACAAGTGGTCGACACCACAGGTTGTTATACGTATCACAGCCGACAGTCGAGAGTCGCTCGACTCCATGTTGCTCGTGCAGGGGGAGCGACTGCTCAAGGAGTACTACAGGCAGGAGTACCGCCGCATGGACAAGATATTCTCGCAGACACCTGACGTGAAGATTATCAGTAAGATAAAGGAGAAATATGGGTTTACGCTAAGCATTCCCGAGGAATTTGCAATGGCAAAGATGAAGAAGGAGACAGACTTCACGTGGATACTCAAGCAGACCAAGGATTTCGACCTTCATCTCTATATCTACAAGCGTGCCGCCGAAGGCCCTGCCGACTTCGAGGAGGACGCCATTCTCGACCAGCTCGACACGTTGCTCAGCCGCTATGTGCCGGGTCCGTCGGAAGGTAGCTACCCTGGCGTGGAACGTCGCGACTTCTTCTATACTCGCGACGTGATGCTTGGCGACGTGGAGGCTGTCGAGACCCGAGGCCTTTGGCGTACCTACAACGACTTCATGGGCGGCCCGTTTGTCTGCTTCACCTTCACCTCTCCCGACAAGTCGCAGCTCTACACCCTGATGGGATGTGTCTACTCGCCCTCGCAGCGCAACAAACTCTCCATGAAGCGCGACCTTCTCATGCAGCTCGACGGCATCTGCCACTCGTTGAAATTTGAACAATAACCCCATGCTCAAGAAAATCCTTCTCTCCCTCTCTCTGCTTCTTGCCGCCATTGTTGGCCACACCCAGGTTTGGTTAGGCAAGACTGAGATAGGATTCACCGTTGGAGGGATGAACTATATCGGAGACCTCAACAACCAGCATGTATACGACAAGGTGAGCCTGGCTCTCGGAGGACTGGTGCGATACAACTTCGACGAACGATGGAGCCTTCGCTTCGATGTCGACTATGGCCATATCAAGGGTGGAGACCCCGACTATCTGACACACCGCAACTTGAGCTTCCGCTCGCACATACTTGAGGGCTCTTTGCGTGCCGAATTCAACTTCTTCCCTTTCAGCATGCGTGATGACCACTTCCTCTGGACTCCATTCATCTTCTGCGGCGTGGGATTCTTCACCTTCAATCCGACGGCTTATTACAGCGACCCTCTCACTGGCGAGTCGGGCTGGTATGACCTGCAGCCTCTCTGCACCGAGGGCCAGGGTACCACACTCAATCCCGGCAATGGCCCCTACACGCTGGTGCAGCTCTCCATGCCTTTCGGCATCGGAGCCAAGTATCATCCTAACAAGTCGTTCACACTGAGCGTGGAGTACGGTTTCAGAAAAACATGGACCGACTATCTCGACGATGTCAGCACCGTGTATGTCGACAATGACGAGCTGAAAAAAATCATGGGTGACCTCGCCGCTGCCCTCGCCGACCGCACGGGCGAGGTGGAGCCGGGCGCGGTGAACAAAGCCGGTATGAAGCGTGGCGACGACTCGCTCAACGACTGGTTTGCATACTTCAATGTGAATATGACCGTCAAGCTCGACCTCATTTTCGGGTGGATGCTGAAAAAGAAATGCGACATCAAATGAAGTGAGAAAGGAGAACGGAGAAGTGAGAAACGGAGACGTGAAAACCGAGAGAAACGTCAAAAGTAAAACGTCAAACATCAAACATCAAACAATGAAAACCATACAGGATATCGACCGGAGCCGGATTCCCAGGCATGTGGCTATAATCATGGACGGCAACGGACGCTGGGCAAAGCAGCAGTCGGAGAAACGTCTTTTCGGTCACCAGCATGCCATTCAGGCAGTCAACGATGCCGTCGAGGCTGCCGCCGAACTCGGTGTGGAGTATTTGACTCTCTACACCTTTTCGACCGAGAACTGGAACCGTCCCCAAGACGAAGTCGATGGCCTCATGACGCTGCTGATAGATGTGGTTAAGGAACAGACTGAGAGACTGAAAAAAAACAACATCCGTCTGCGTCTCATCGGCGATACCGGACGCGTACCGCAGGCTTCACGCAACGCCATAGAGCAATGTGTCGCCGACACTGCGTCGTGTACCGGCACCACACTCATCCTCGCCCTCAGCTACAGCTCGCGCTGGGAAATCGCACAGGCTATGCAAGCCATGGCACACGACGTGATGGCGCGTGCCTTGCAGCCGAACGACGTTGACGAAGAGACCATACGACAGTATCTCACTACTCGCGACATCCCCGACCCCGACTTGTTGATACGTACCGGCGGCGAACTCCGCCTGAGCAACTTCCTGCTCTGGCAGATGGCCTATACGGAGTTCTTCTTCACAGACTTGCTCTGGCCTGATTTCCGCAAAGGCCATTTCTTCGAGGCCGTCAGCGAATTCCAGCAACGCCAGCGTCGATACGGGAAAACCGGCGAACAGGTGGCAAATTAAATTTTTTACACCCAGTACAATATTGAACATCTTTTTGAGTTATTGTTTGCTAAAAGTCATTCCTGCTCATAAAATAGTGATGAAACATATACTTCCGATTCATGACACCACTCTTCGGCCCGGAAATGGAGGCAAGCTCCCATTCTCCTCGCTCTTGAGAATGGTTCGTACAGCTGCTTTACTGATCCTGCTCTCGCCGTCACTGTCAGCGGTTAGTCAGGTTGTGGTGGGAGGCAGTTATGATGTCGACTACCTTACTCCCAAGACATACGAGATTGGAGGCATCACTATCGACAATGAGGATAACCTCGACAACAGAATGGTACTGCTTGTCGCCGGACTGCAGGTGGGCGATGTCGTCAAGATTCCCGGCGACAAGATATCCACCGCCATCGACAATCTCTGGCAGCAGGGACTCTTCGAGGATGTGCAGATCCTCCTTTCCCGTATCCAGGACGACAAGGTGTTCCTCAAGATCGTTCTCCGGGGTCGCCCGAAGCTTGCTGCGGTGAGCTTCAACGGCGTCAGTGGTAGCGATGCCGAGAAGTTAGGCAAGGATTTCGACATACATGTCGGCGACGTGGTGACCGAAAACATTCTGAAGACCACCTGCAACAAAGCCAAGTCGTACTATGCCGACAAAGGCTTCACCAACGTCGAAGTCAACACCATACTGAAAAGCGATACCTCCGGGAAAGGCAACTATGTGATACTTACCTACGACATCAAGAAGGGCAAACGCGTGAAAATCGACTCCCTGATTATTGTGGGCAATGAGAATGTGGCTACCAACAAGTTGCTTCGCAAGATGAAGAACACCCATGATGTGCATTATGCCAAGAAGCTCTTCTTCTGGACCAAGGGGTTCTGGAGCCGCTCCAAATACCGTGAGTTCGAGCTTAGCAACGACCTCGACCAGCTCATAGCATACTATAACGAGCTTGGCTACCGTGACGCCCGCATTGTGAACGACACCGTATGGAATGTCGCCCCCGAGGACCTGAAGATGTCCAAAGGCAAGAAACGCAGACAAGACCGTGTCAAGGTGAAAGTAGAAGTTTTCGAGGGCCGTCCATACTTCTTCCGCAACATCACTTTCTCGGGCAATACCATCTACTCTTCCGAACTGCTTGCACAGCACTTGCGCATCAAGAAGGGAGACCCCTACAACAAGACCACCCTCGAGACGAACCTCACCTACAACCCTAGCGGTACCGACATCACCTCGATGTATATGGACAATGGCTACCTCTTCTTCAACGCCACCCCCGTCGAGGTGGCCGTGACGGGTGACTCCATCGACATCGAAATACGCATTGTCGAGGGCAAGCAGGCTCGCATCCGCAACGTCGTCGTCGAGGGTAACACCATCACCAACGACAAGATAATCTACCGCGAGCTGCATACCAAACCCGGCGACCTTTTCAGTCGCGATGCCGTCATCCGCAGTCGTCGTGAGCTTGTGACGTTAGGCTACTTCAAGGAGGAGACTCTCGTCCCCGAGCCTCGTCCCAACGCGCAGGACGGCACTGTCGACATCATCTACAAAGTCGAGGAGAACCAGACTAGCCAGCTCCAGCTGCAAGGCGGCTACGGCAACGGCATGGTCATTGGACAGGTGGGTATACAGCTCAACAATTTCTCTGCACGCAACATCTTCAAGAGAGGGGCTTGGCAGCCTCTCCCTGCCGGCGACGGCCAGAAACTGTCACTCAACGCCGTCAGTAACGGACGCTACTACTATGCCCTCAACGCTGGTTTCACCGAGCCTTGGCTCGGAGGCAAGCGTCCGCAGTCGCTCGGCATCTCGGTGTCGCACAACCTCCTCAGCAACGGCTTCTGGCAGGAGAAGGGAAGCAGCAGCTACTATAGCCTCTCCATTACAGGTGGTACAGTCTCCCTTACACGCCGTCTCAAATGGCCCGACGACTACTTCATCATGTCGCAGTCGCTCTCCTATCGCCACTATAATCTCAACAACTATACCTCGCTTACAGCCTATTTCACCGACGGCCATGCCAACGACCTGGCATACAGCTTAGGGTTCAGCCGCAATTCGCTCGACTCGCCCATCTACCCGCGTAGCGGCTCGGAATTGTCTTTGCAGGGCTTCGTAACCCCTCCCTATTCGCTGCTGAACGGCAAGGACTACAGCACAATGTCGGCCTCCGACCGCTACCGTTGGCTTGAGTACTACAAGCTTAACCTGCGCGGTTCATGGATGCTCAACCTCATAGGCGACATTGTCCTCAATGCCCGTTTCCGTTTTGGATATATGGGCTACTATAACAGCGATATCGGCCTTTCGCCCTTCGGACGCTACTATGTGGGTGGCGACGGCCTTTCCTCCTGGCTGCTCGACGGTCGTGAAGTCATCCCTCTGCGCGGATACAACAATTCCAGCCTGAGTCCCAACAACGGAGCTTCAGTCTTCGACCGCTACACCCTCGAGCTTCGCCAACCCATCATTGAGAGTGCCAGTGCCACGATATATGTCCTCGGCTTCCTTGAGGGTGGCAACTCATGGGCCACCATGAAAGAGTTCCAGCCCTTCAAGGTCTACAACTCCGCAGGTCTCGGCGTCCGCCTATATATGCCTATGTTCGGACTGATCGGCATCGACTGGGGCTATGGATTCGATGGCCTCAATGGCGGCAGCCAGTTCCACTTCAGCATAGGACAAAGTATCGACTGATAAAGAAATCCCAAACCATCGAGCCTTCTTCCCTGATGAAAAAAATCCTACTTGCCATATTGCTAGTTATCCCGCTGGTGACCCACGCACAGAAGTATGCATGTGTCAACACGGAATATATCTTGTCGAATATCCCGGACTACGCCAGTGCGCAGTCGAAACTTGACAAGCAGTCGGCAGCATGGCAGAAGGAGATAGAAGACAAGTTCCAGGAAATCGACAAGCTCTACAAGACCTTCCAGCAAGAAGCCTACCTGTTGCCTGAGAACCTGAAACATAAGCGTGAGGATGAACTGAAAGCCAAGGAAGCTGAGGCCCGTGAGCTACAAAACAAGTATTTCGGCCCCGGAGGCGACCTCGACAAGAAGCGCTCTGAACTGATGAAACCCATCCAGGACCGCGTATACAATGCCATAGAACGTCTCGCCAAGGAGAAAAGCTATGCCTTCATCCTCGATAAGTCGGGGTCGGCAACTTTGTTGTATGTCAATGCCAAGTACGACATCAGCGACCAGGTGCTCGACTTGCTTGGCTACAAGGCCGGAACAAAGAAAACCTCCGAAGGAAACGATGGAGGCAAAGGCGACGATGCTTCATCCTCTCGCCGCAAAGAAGTAGGCAATCCGGAGATGCGCATACCCGGGAAGAAATAACAGATAGTGATAAACCAACAAATTACTTTATTATACCAATGAAAAAAAGTCTGATTTTACTGATTGCCGCCATGTTCGCTTTCGGAACGACGGCATTTGCACAAAAGAACATCAAGCTCGGACACATCAACTCCTCCGAGCTAATGCAAATCATGCCTGGCAAGGACTCTGCCCAGGCCGCATTCCAGGCCGAGGTTACCTTGCTTGAGGGCGAGCTCACGGCTATGCAGGAAGAGCTCCAGAAGAAGTACAACGACTATCAGGAGCGTAAAGCCCAGATGACAGAACTTATCCGCAACACTAAGGAACAGGAACTCAACGACCTTAACCAGCGCATACAGACCTACCAGCAGAATGCACAGCAGAAACTCCAGGAAAAGGAGAAAGAGCTGCTCCAACCCATCATCGACCGTGCCAAGGAGGCCATCGCTGCCGTCGCCAAAGAGAACGGCTACTCCTACATCTTCGACACCAGCGCCGGCACACTCCTCTACCAGCAGGACAGCGACGACATCCTGGAACTGGTAAAAAAGAAACTGGGACTGAAATAATAATGTTCGAATGCCTGAATGTCTGAATGCTTGAGTATTATGCAAGGAATACTCAAGCATTCAGACATTCAAGCAATCATGTTTTATGATTGAGAGAAACATTATCGAAATAAAGAACAAGAAGGCTGAATATCAGTACTTCCTGATGGAGTCATTCACCGCAGGACTTGTTCTCACGGGCACCGAAATCAAGAGTATACGCGAAGGACGTGCCAACCTTACTGACGCCTATTGCACTTTCATCGGCAACGAGCTATTCGTGAGACAGATGCATATCAGCGAGTACCGTTTCGGCAGCTGGCTTAACCATGCCGCCAAGCGTGACCGTAAGCTGCTCCTCAACAGGAAAGAGTTACGCAAACTGCAGAACAAGATAAAGGAACGCGGCTTCACCATTGTGCCTACCCTGCTCTATGTCAACCCTCAGGGCTACGCAAAACTCGATATCAGCCTGGCCCGTGGCAAGAAGTTCTTCGATAAGCGTGAGAGCATAAAGGCCAAGGATACTCGCCGCGATATGGAAAGGGAATTGCGATGAGAGTCTTCAAATTCGGTGGCGCCTCCGTCAACAGTGTTGAAGCCATACGCAATGTGGCTGAAATTGTAAGGAACTACCTCGACAAACCCCTTGTCGTCGTCGTGTCGGCTATGGGCAAGACGACAAACCTCCTGGAGCGTGTGGTGCCCGGTGTGCCTAAAAGCGAGACTGAAAGGAGAGAGCTGATTGCTCAATCGTCAGACTATCATCTCTCTATTGCGCGTCAGCTCTTCGGTAACGACAGTAATCCGACAATTGACAGACTACAGGAGTTATTTTGCCAGCTCGAAAAGCGGAGTTCCATGCTACCAGGCGTTTACAACTACGATTATGACCAGGTTGTCTCTTATGGCGAACTGCTTTCCACGACGTTGATAGCTGGCTATCTTAACAGCTTGTCTATTGATACCATGTGGGTTGACGTGCGTGAGGTGATTCGCACCAACGAAAACTACCGCGAAGGCATTGTCGATTTTGAAGCATCGCGATGCCGTGCGAGGGATATCATTGGTTCCATGATTGATACACGACAGTGCAGGGTTGTCGTCACGCAGGGTTTCATTGCCGGAACCGACAAAGGTACCACCACGACACTGGGACGCGAAGGCAGCGACTACAGTGCCTCGGTACTCTCCTATTGCCTTGACGCTGAGAGTATGACCATCTGGAAGGATGTGCCAGGATTCCTCAATGCAGATCCGAAATTCTTCAGCAATACTATTAAAATCAACAAGATACCATTCAACGAAGCTATTGAATTGGCCTACTATGGTGCCTCTGTCATCCATCCCAAGACGGTGAAACCTATCCAGAATAAAGGGATTAAACTCAATATCAAATCTTTCGTTGCACCGATGGCAGATGGTTCGGTGATAGGTCCATTCGAGAGTATCGAGCCTCTCACCCCGCTCTATATCGTAAAAAACGACCAGACACTGATATCCATTCTTCCGAAGGACTTCTCTTTCATCGCCGAAGACAACCTGCAGACTATCTTCGCAGTCCTTGCCAGGCACAATGTACGCGTCAACATGATGCAGAATTCTGCCCTCAGTTTCTCATTCTGCATCGACAACAACGAAATTCTTCTTGACGCGATACGCAAGAGTCTGCATGAGGCATTCCTGCTGCGTTACAATACCGGATTGCAGCTGATAACAATACGCTACTACAATCAGCAGATTATCGACGAGATCGTGGCAGGACGCAACATCGTGCTCCAGCAGCGCTCACGCAATACGGCACAACTATTGGTGGTATGAAGCGTTCTTACCAACTGACAAAAAGCAAGTTTATCCTTGGGCAGCAGTGCGAGAAGGCACTCTACCTCAACGTCTATTTTCCGAAACTGGCGTATTATCCTCCCGAAACATTGGCCCGATTCAAAGCAGGTCGCGACTTCGAGGCAAAGGTCAAATCGCTCTTCCCTGAGGGAATTGATGTCAGCAAAGCTCTGGGATGGAAGATGGACCAGTATCCCGTCTATACGGCACAGCTGTTGAGGCAGCCTGGGGAGATAAATATTTATGAGGCTGGCTTTCTTTATAACGGTGTGCTGGTGCTGGCCGACGTGCTGCATAGGGACGGTGACGGCAACATTTCCATCTACGAGATCAAGAACTCACTGTCGATGAGGGATGTCTTCGTTAGCGATGTCGGAATACAGCACTATGTCATAAGCCATTGCATTGACATAGGATCCTTTTCGGTAGTTTATAACGACGGGAATGACAATCCCCTCTACGAGGATATGCTTGCCAGTGCACGCGAGGCAGAGCCTGCCATTTCCGCCCAGGTCGAGCACTTCAAAGAGGTTCTCCAGGGATTCATGCCCTTGACCGAAGAAGGCGACCACTGCCATATTCCATACGACTGTCCTTTCTTGAGGCATTGTGGACGCAATAAGAACAGAAAACAATAATCACCAGAAGTTTAGTATAGTTGAAAATAGTTTTGATAATGATTATGGTTATTTTGCTGATAATGAGTGATAAAATCTTTAAACATTAAACTTTACTTATGGAGATTCGACCTTATTATCATGAAGTGAAGTACTACGAGTGCGATGGCATGGGTATCACGCATCATTCCAACTATATACGCTTTATGGAAGAGGCCCGTGTCGACTGGATGGACCAGCTCGGCTATGGTTTTGATCGCATGGAGTCCGAAGGTGTAGTCTCGCCTGTTGTGTCTGTCGAATGCCGTTACCGTGTGCCGACCAGGTTCAAGGATAACATCGAGATAGCCGTCAGCGTGGCACATCTCAGCGAGCTGAAGATAACCTTCTCCTACACGATGAAGGTTGGTGGTCGCATGGTCTGCACGGCCGAAAGCACTCACTGCTTTCTCGAGTCAGGCAAGCCTGTCGCTCTCTCCCTGCGGTTTCCTAGGCTCTATGCCGCTATACGGGAAGTGATAGGCCGCGAATGACCTGTCACTACAGTTTCGAGACTTTCAGCAATGCGTCGCGTACCTCGTTCTCGCTGATAGCGACATCGATGACAGGCGTGGCGTAATCCTGTAGCAGGACACATAGAATCAGGCCATCACGGTTCTTCTTGTCGTTACGCATATATTTCAGGATTGACTCTGTGTCGGCGAGAGAGTAACAGGGCAGGTCGACGGCATTCCTGACGATGTCGCGATAGTCGGCCAGTACACCCTCGTCCAGTCCTGTCTTTTTGACCGAAAGATAGAGTTCGCATAGCATTCCTATGCCTACAGCTATGCCATGGCTCATGGACATGCCTCTCTCTATGGCGAAGCTCTCTATGCCATGGCCGAAGGTATGTCCGAAGTTAAGAATCTTGCGTACAGACTGTTCTGCCGGGTCTGCTTCTGCTACGTTCGACTTGAAAGTGGCACAGTGGACAACCAGCTCCTTGGCTTCGTCCAGCAGGTTGCCGTTTTTGAATTTCAGATCGAATAGCAGTCCATTGAGCAATCTGCTGTCGGAGATATATAACGTCTTGAGAACCTCGAAAAAACCATTGGCAAGTTCGTCGGAGGGCAGCGAGTCCAGGAATAATGGATTCATGCACACTGCTTCGGGCTGCCAGAAGAATCCTACCGGGTTTTTGACATTATCCAGATTTACGGCTGTCTTGCCACCAATGGCGGCATCGGCCATGGCTATCAGGGTGGTAGGTATATTGATATAACGGATACCCCGTTTGAATCCGGCGGCCACAAAACCTCCAAGGTCGCAGACGCATCCTCCCCCGAGGTTGATGATGACGCTGTTTCTGTCGGCACCCGACTGTAACAGGCTCTCCCACAGCTGTGAAGCTACCTCAATACTTTTGGCCTCTTCACCCACTGGCACCTCGAAAAACTCTGCACCCTCAAGTGCCGGAACATGGGCTATCAACGAAGGCAGGCAGTGGGAATAGGTGTTCTCGTCAACGATAATGAATAATTTCGAATCGTGGTAGGAAACTCCTTTCAACATCCTGTTCAGCTTGGACAATGCTGAAACTTTTGAGGGGAAAAGAATTTTGGATGTCATATAATATCTTGGTTCTATGTATGTTAAAGGCTGAAGTTGAAAAAGTGTTATTTTACAAATATACGAACAACGGTTTATTTTCACTCCTTATTCGGCGAGTATGCTTTTTTTCGTGTATCTTTGCAAAAAGAAATCGGCATATAAAAAATGAGTAAAAAACTGGAACTCTTATCGCCGGCCAAGAATCTGGAGCAGGGTATGGCAGCCATCAGCCATGGTGCCGACGCTGTCTACATCGGAGCCCCCTCGTTCGGGGCGCGACAGGCGGCAGGCAACAGTATCGAGGATATTGAGGCTTTGGTAAGATATGCACACATTTATGGCTCCAAGGTGTTTGCAACGGTTAACACACTTCTTTTTGATGACGAGTTGAAAGCTGCCGAGGAGATGATGTGGAAGCTCTACAACGCTGGTATCGATGCTGCAATAGTGCAGGACATGGGCCTTCTCGAAACTCATCTTCCTCCCGTTGAGCTGCACGCATCCACGCAGACCCACAACATCGACCCTCGACGCATAAGGTTCTTGGAACAAGTGGGTTTCAAACGCGTTATCCTTGCCCGCGAGACATCGCTCGAACAGATGCGAAGTCTCAGGAGAGAGGTCACCGCAGATCTTGAAGCTTTTGTGCAGGGTGCTCTTTGTGTCTGCTATAGCGGTCAATGCTATCTGAGCCAATACCTTACCAGACGCAGCGGCAACCGTGGAGCATGCAGCCAGCCCTGCCGTTCCTCCTATAATCTCCGTAATGCTGAGGGAACGATGCTTAAACATGACGAGCATCTCCTTTCGCTGAAAGACTTTTCAGCAGCGCAATATCTTGAAGACATGATAGATGCAGGCATCACCTCGTTCAAGATTGAGGGGCGTCTTAAAGATCTCTCATACGTAAAGAATGTAACGGCCTACTACCGAAGGTTACTCGACGGTATTATGGCAAACCGTGAAGACCTCATCTCTTCAGGATCTGGGGAGACCCATTTCTTTTTTGAACCCGACTTGCAACGGACTTTCAATCGCGGCTTTACTGACTATTTTCTTGTCCAACGCCACTCTATGGCCTCTCGCGCGACACAAAAGTCGTTGGGTAAAAAAGTCGGCACCGTTCTGTCATGCAACGGCAATATCTTGAAAGCAAGGCTGACAGAGCCTTTGCATGCCGGTGACGGCATTTGTTTTTTCAATGCCGACAACAAGTTGGACGGTTTCATGGTTAACCGTGCAGAGAACGACAAGATTCTGGCTAACAAGGTGATTGAATTCAACGGCGCTGCAACTCTATGGCGTAATAATGACTTTGCATTTGAAAAACTGCTGCAAGGTAAGACGGCAGAACGAAAAATTGCTGTAGACATGACACTTATGCCCTCCGATAATGGCATCAAACTTGTATTGAGTGACGAAGATGACTGCTCGGCCTCGGCAGAACTCTCTATGTCGATGGTACCCGCCCGTGACCTGGCCAAAATGCGTGAGTCTGTCGTCTCACAACTGTCAAAACTCGGAGGGACACCATTTCGCGTCCGTGCCATTGAACTCTTGTTCGATGAAGTCCCGTTCATACCGTCATCCGTACTCAACCAGCTTCGCCGCGATGCTGTCGAGAAACTGAATGGCGTCCGCTTGGCTTTCTTTAATCCCGTCGACCATGCTTTTTCAGTCAACGTTGTCCCGTACTTTTCAGAATCGTTAGACGCTCGTGCCAACATTGTCAACCACAAGGCCGAAGCTTTCTACCGACGCCACGGGGTGGTGGAGATGGAATGGGGAATGGACATACCTGCTTTTTTTGAAAAGGAGCGTAATCCGTCTCTTCCGCTGATGACAACAAAGTATTGTCTTCGTTATGAGTTGCGACAGTGTCTGCGTCACAAGTGCAACAATACAATAGATGCGGGCTACAATGGAGAACTGTTCCTTGAGAACAACGGCAGGCGTTTCCGGCTTTTTTTTGACTGCAATCGCTGTGAGATGCAGCTTTTTGCGACGGATTGAACGGTAAGTCTACCAACTCCAGGTCTGGCTTCCAAACGATGAGGCCCTGTCGTTCTGCTCCTCGTTGTTGTCTTCATACATAAGGAACTCGGCCTCCATAGGCGCGCCGTACTCGTTGCTTGCTGTGAATCCCTGTTCGACACGGAATGTCACTGTTTGCATGTCAGGTGCCTGATACTGTTGTCTCTTTTCCATGGGGTATAGATAAAGGTTTGATTTTATGTATGTTTGTCGGTATGTTGATGACGACGCTCTTCTTTTTTTGCCTCATCCCACAATGCTGTCATCTCGTCGAGTGTCATTTCGCCGAGGGACATGCCCTTCCTCCTTGCCATTGTTTCCACATAGTTGAAGCGGTTCTGGAATTTGAGGTTGGCCTGCATGAGGGCGTCGTCGGCGTTGAGACCTTCGAAACGTGCCCATTTGATGATGGCGAACAGCAGGTCGCCCAGCTCTTCTGTGGCATGGCGGCGTACACCTTCGCTCTGCCGACAGCCGTCGGCGGTTCCATGCATTGCCTGTAGGGCCTCGATGAATTCGGCGTATTCTTCCTCCACTTTGGAATGGGCTTCCTTGCTGTTGTTGAACTCAAAGCCTATGCCGGCAGCTTTTTCTTGTATCCTTACAGCCTTGACGAGGGGGGGCAGCGACGGCGGCACGCCCTCCAGCACCGAGTGTCGTCCTTCGCGCATTTTCACCTTCTCCCATTCGGGTTTCTCCTGCTGGCGAGCCGGCTGCATAACCCCGTCGCGGTCGGGCAACGGTATATGCGGGTGTCTTGCTATCAGTTTCCTGCAGATGCCGTCGATGACGTCGGATGTCGAAAAACGGCCTTCGTCGTCTGCAATTTTCGAGTAGAAAAGCAGGTGTAGGAAAAGGTCGCCCAGCTCCTTGCGCATCTCGTCGTAATCGCCCGCGATGATGGCTTCCGACAGTTCATAGACCTCTTCGATGGTGAGGTAGCGTAGCGACTCGATGGTCTGTTCACGGTCCCACGGACAGTCGCGTCGCAGAATGTCGAGGATGGTGCTGAGCCAGCGGAGCGACTTTTCTTCTTGTTGTACAGGATTCTGCATGGTGATAATCCAGAAAGCCGCCACACAAGGGTGGCGGCTTCCGGTTGGTTGTTTCACAATTGTTATTGCAGTTTGGCGAGGGCATCCTTGATGCGGCGAAGGGCCTCGACGAGGAGCTCCTCGCTGGTGGCATAGCTCAGACGGATGCAGCTGTCGTCGCCGAAGGCGGAACCCATGACCGTGGCCACATTGGCCTCATTGAGCAAGTAGAAGGCCATATCGGTCGAGTTCTCAATCTTCTTGCCGTTGAACGACTTGCCATAGTATGCGCTCACGTCGGGGAAGAAATAGAAGGCACCCTGGGGAAGACGGACCTTGAGACCGGGGATGTCGCAGAGCAGCTTATAGACCAAGTCGCGGCGTTTCTGGAAGATGTTGCGCATGTCGATGATGTCCTTGCTGGTCTTCGGGTCCATCAGCATGGCACATACGGTGGCTTTCTGTGCGATGGAGCAGGTGGCGCTGGTCACCTGACCCTGCAGCTTGTTGGCGGCCTTGGCGATGACTGTGGGGGCGGCGATGAAGCCTATACGCCAGCCTGTCATGGCGAAGCCTTTGGCGACACCGTTGACGGTGATAACGCGCTCCTTGACTTCGGGGAACTGTGCTATGCTTTCGTGTTTGCCGACGAAGTTGATGTGCTCATAGATCTCGTCGGCTATGACGAAGAGGTTCTCGTGTCTGGCGACAACCTCGGCGATACCTTTCAACTCCTCTTTGGTGTAGAGCATACCCGTAGGGTTGGAGGGGCTGCTGAACATGATGAGTTTGGTGCGTGGTGTGATGGCTGCCTCGAGTTGCTCGGGGGTCACCTTGAAGTCGTTCTCAAGCTTGGTCTTGACAAAGACGCATTTGCCCTCGGCCAGACGTACAAATTCCTTGTAGCTCACCCAGAAGGGGGTGGGGATAATCACCTCGTCGCCCGGGTTGATGAGACACTGCACAACCTGGAACAGGCTCTGTTTGGCACCTGTGGAGACCACGATTTGCTCGGGCTTGTACTCCAAGCCGTTGTCGCGTAGCAGTTTGGTGCAGATGGCCTCTTTCAGGTCGGCATAGCCGGGAACGGGCGGATAGTGGGTGAAGTTGTCGTCGATGGCCTTCTTGGCAGCCTCCTTGACAACTTCGGGGGTGTTGAAGTCGGGCTCGCCGATGCTGAGGCTGATGACGTCTTTGCCTTGAGCCTTGAGCTCACGGGCTTTGGCGGTCATGGCGAGAGTCTCGCTCTCGGCCATATTGAGTATACGCTGTGAAATAATTTCCATATTGCATTGTTTTAGTTAGTTATGCTGATATAAATCCCGTTTTGTACCATGAACAAGATTTTGCAAAGATATATAAAAAAACTTTATCCTACATTTGGGAATACAGTTATGAGAAAAAAGTGCTTGTGCTATAATATGCTGTTCACCTCTTCAAGTGTCATTTGGGTTATCTGTGCGATGTCCGATGCAATGAATCCCATTTTTTTCATTCTGCGTACGGTGTCGTTTTTCTCATTCTCACGTCCCTTCGCCTCGCCCTCGGCGCGTCCCTTCGCCTCGCCCTCGGCGCGTCCTTCGGCAAGGCCGCGGTTATAGCGCCCCACGAGGTATGCCTCTTCGTCGTACACCGACATCCAGAAGCGTTCATAGGCATACAGTTGCGACTCGCTCATCGACGACTTGGCAACGATGCCGAGTGCCTTGCTGGTCATCTCGTTGTCGAGCAGCTCGGCGGGTGCCTCGTCTTTGTTCCGTCCTATCTCTGTAAGGAAGCGCAGCCACAGTACAGCCATTTTCTTTTCGGCAATTGTCTTGGGCTTGAATTTGGGTAATTCCACAAATACGAAGCGAAGACCCTCGATGCGTCGTTCGGGATGCTCGGTGTTGACTATGGCGTAGTCGTGGTAGAACTCGTCGGGACCGCTCACGAAGCCCACGTCGTTCACCAGACAGAGGCAGTAGACAGGCTGGATGAGGCTGTAGTTCTCGCCGCTGTCGAGCTGCTTCACCACTGCCTTGGAGGCGTTGAGGATCACGCGCTGCTGGAAGTAGGGGTTCCAGTAGAGTTGCATCTCGACTATGAACTGCCGCCCCTGCTGGTCGTGGCAGCGCACATCTACGACGCTGTTTTTCTTGCCGGGGTTCTCGGGCACCATCTCGGGTGTGAGGTATTCCACGCTGGTTATCTGCCCGTCGGGCTCTAGTGGCAGGAGTGCGTTGAGTAGGCTCATCACCAGGTCGGGGTGTTCGCCGAAGACCAGCTTGAAGGTCAAGTCGGCCTTGGGGTCGAGGTATTTGCCCACAAACCAGCTGTTAAAACTATTTGAGAACTGCTTATTCTTTTCCATAATATATTGTCTTACACCTGTTTGAGGTTAGAGCATGGCTGTCTTTACCTGTGCAAAAGTACAAAAAAAAACATATATGGCGAAAAATATCACAAAAAGCCTGATAATGACGTTTCCGCGCTTTCTTCCCAAACCATGGCACAAAATAATGTATGACGTTTTTGCCGGATACAACATATTGGTATACACGATGGAAAAATAATAACGAAATGAAAGATGTAAGTTTTTTACAAAAAATCATGATGTTTTGTGAAAACATTGTATCTTTGCATTGGCAAACCGAAAGGTTTTGTTTGCTGAAAAAGTTGCATTTCGCCTTATTCCAAGTCCGTGAAACTTCGACACTTCACAAGAAATATCAGGAATAAGGGTCTGATGAATGTCTCACTGTATTTGTATCTGTTTTTCACAGTACAACACGTGGGGCTAATCATACAGCCTTTATTTATATTTCAGGGAGTCGAAGCCCTCACGGACAAAATGGGGACTGTAATGGATGGCTCCACTTTTTCTCGTTCTTTATTGTTTCCGGGCCGAAACAGAACATTAAGTTGCACCCGACACGAAAATAGGGGACAGTTATGAAAAAAATCATTACTTTTGTCATGACACTGACGGCAGTGTTCAGCATGGCCTCGGCGCAGATCTCGCAGGGCAACCCGCACTCGTCGAACATCCGTACAGGCAACAGGCCCCAGGCCGGCAACTGGGGCGTCTTTATCGGACCCAGCTACAGCGAGTTGAGAGACCTTATCGACTGGATTGACGATGCAGGCAACATCGACATTGTGCGTGGCCTGCCGCTCATCAATGTCAAGCATTACAATACCGACAATCTCGAGATGCGCCTGGGTCTGCAGTTCTACTCC
Organism: Bacteroidales bacterium; assembly: GCA_017448905.1. Taxonomy (GTDB): domain Bacteria; phylum Bacteroidota; class Bacteroidia; order Bacteroidales; family P3; genus Colimorpha. The sequence goes on from JAFSKP010000060.1 coordinate 31,343, forward strand.
AAGTCCTACCGCGGCAGTGGCAAGGCTTTCGGCACTGGCGACAAAGTCAATTTCAAGAACGCCGCGTCGTTCTTCCGGCTGACCCCGGGCATGGCCTACCACTTCTCGTCGAAGAACCTTCTCGACGTCTATACCGGCTGCTATATCCCTCTTGGTTATGAAAGCTACACCAACAGCAACAAGACCGGCACTGTCACGAGGAGCCTTCAGCATGGTTCCATGGTTTTCGGTGTGGGCGCCTATATCGGACTCCAGGCTTTTGTCGCCGACCTGCCCCTCTCCATCGGCCTCGAATACGGTCTTGAGGGTCTGCTCCACCTCGGCGATGTCGACAAGATGGAAGCCGTCGATGCTGCTGGCGACAAACAGATCAGCTACGACCGTGCCGGCGATGGTACTTTTGGCGGCATCGGACCGTACAAGGACCTCTCTGCCACTACCAACGCCATCGGCACCAGCCTCCGCGTCACCATCAGTTACTACTTCTCGAACAAATAAATAAGGACAAGCCATGAGAAAAACAGGATTATTTATGACAATGCTCGCCTTGGCGTTGCTCATGACCTCGTGTCGTGGCATGTTCAGCGTGAGCCAAAGCCCTTCAGCATCGGCTGCACCCGATGTCGTCAGGCTTAACATAGACTACAGCAATGTCCAGTACCTTGGCGAGGTAAGCATGGAGGTCACCAGCACCATCTATCTGGGCGTGATACGCGACATCAAGACTGTCAACGGCGAGAGCTACGACTTCCGCAATGTCAAACAGGCCTATTTCAAGGGCCGGAAAGAGGTCAACGTGCCGAATGTCATGAACAAGGCCACATACAAGGTCGTCGAGACATACCCCGATGCGGATTTCTATGTGCCCGTCAGGTGCGTAAAGGAAAAACAGCGCATGTTCCTTGGCCGCAACGAGACCGTCACTCTGGTCGTCAGAGCATATAAATACAGCAAATGAGAAAGTTTTTAGTCATATCTCTGCTTCTCCTGGTGACGCTCGCCTCGTGCAGTCACGACGACGAGAACGAGGTGTTCATCATCGTCGACCAGCCCGGGTATACCGGAATCGTGCAGGCTGGCAGCAAGGTGGTGTTCGACGTCAACGCAACCTCCATCGAGGCCTCGCTCCGCAGCATCACCGTCACCGAACAGTCTGCATCGCTGGGAAGGAATATCCTGCTCGACACCTCTGTCAACGGCAAACAGGTGGAATTCTCCTTCTGTTATCATGTACCCGAGTTGCTGTCTGACGACTCGGCAAAGGTCAATCTCGTCTTCGAAGCCTGCAATGTCGACGGCGTGAAGTCGCACATGACCCTTGTGATGACGGTCTCCTCCGGCTATCCGCTGCACGATGCGTCGGGCGTGACGCTCTACAGTTCACGTTCGGGGAACCCCAACGGGTTGATGCTTGAAACACTGCAGACAGTCTATGTGGGTGCCGACGCTTCGGTCAACGCCGACATCTATGACTATCTTGACAGTGCAGCTGCCGACACTACATCGATGTCGCTTCGCTGGAATAGCGCCACAGACGTTTTGTTCGCGCGTTTCAACGACTTCAACTTCGCTGACGCAAGCGTCAAGACACTGGTCGATTCGTACAGGGCCTCTGTCCATTACAGCACAATCAAGGACATCAAGGCAGGCGACATCATCCTTGTGGGACGCGAGGAACAAGTCATCGGGGCGATACAGATTGTCGAGGTGTTCGACAGCCCGGGAGTGGAGAATGACCGCTATATCTTGAACATAAAGAAACTTTAAGTTTTCGTCTGTTTTCCTGGAAGGGGATGCCCGGTTTCATGCCAGGTGTCCTCTTTTTCTTTTTCCATTTGCATCTATTATTTTAGGTATAACTGCCTAAGTCACAGAATAAAATCAAAAAAAACGGCTTGAAATAAAATATTTTTTCCTCTATTCAAAGAAATCTTCTTATCTTTGCAGCCGCAAACCGAAAGGTAATGTTTGCCGAAAGAAAGCGCATTTTCGCCTTATTCCGATGATAGTGAATCTCGACAACTCACAAGAATAATTAGGAATAAAGAGAAGATGAATGTCCATATTGGACTGTGTCTGTAGCATCTACAGCACACCCTGTGTGGAGTGATTCATTAAAACTTTATTTTTATTATTCAGGGAGTCGAGACCCTACTATCAGAAAATAGGGTGTTCGTGGATGGCTCCACTTTCTTGACATCATTTCAGTATTGCCTGGCGGGCCTCGGGCGAAGACAAAGCCGACGAGGTGGATGGCATATAACTCACCAAAACAAAATGATGAAGAGAAATATACGTCTTTTTGGTATCGTGGCCCTTCTGATTGCAGCCATGGTGTTCGTCAGCTCCTGCAGCAAGGAGAAGAAGATCATAGGCAAATGGAAATGCACCAGCGCCACCGGCAACTTCAAAGAGTTTAAGGACGAGACTGTCACTTTCAAAGAGGGTGGCAAATGTACATTCATTGACATAGATGGCGAATGGTCAATCTCGAAGGACAATCTCACAATCGAGATTGATGATGATGAAGTCAAAGCCACCTGCGACTTCACTATCGATGATCTCAGCAGTAGTGAAATGTCGCTGGACGGCACCATGACTATCAAAGAATATGATTATGAATATGGGTATGAGACGTATAAAATAAAAGGTACTATGGACCTCGAGAAGAAGTAAGCGACAGCTTTTTTACTACTGTTTTGTTTGATGATCACCAGAGGGTGCATGCTTCGACCATATCCCCTCTGGTGTTCTGTAGTTCAGGATTTAATTTAAAATAGTTATATGAAGATACGACGATTACTCACACTCGCGGCTCTTCTGGCATTGCCGTTGCTCGTTTCGGCACAGAAAGACGACCAACAGCCGCTGGACCCCGAACACTCCAACTATGTCATACGGGGCGACATGAGCAGCGGCATGAATGGCGACAAGCCTTTTTTCAAACTGAAAAATGTCACGCACAGGGGTATCACCTTCACCGAGCAGTCGGAATACAGGGGCGACGACTCCTACGACTCCGAGACCGAGCGCGTGACCTTCTCTTTCAAGCGTGCCGATACCGACCACCCCAACAAATTCAACAACCCCCTGATCCTCTGGACATGGGATAAGGGTGCCGGAAAGTGGAAACGCGATGTCGAGAAGACCGAGAACAAGATGACTTTCCAGGAGAAGTTCATCATCAGCGTGATGATGGTGCTCGACTGTAGCGGCTCGATGGTTGAGAACGGCAGCACGAACTTCGACACCATGATACGGAGCGCATTGACATTCTTGGACACGCTGCATCAGGACGCACGCACCAGGAGAAACATCCACGTCGGTCTCATAGGCTTCAACACTACCAAATATGCCGACGCACATGCCTACAGCCCTGTACCTCTCACCAACGAGAACTACGAGAAACTGCGTAACTACATCAAGAACCTTGACCGTCCAAGAGAGGATGCAGGCACTGCCTTTTACTACAGCGTCGACAAGGCCGTCGACATGCTGAAGGAGAACTACAGCCGCATGTCTATTGGCGACGGGCAGTTCATCGGCTCCACGATAGTGGCCTTCACCGACGGCAAGGACAACATGTCGAAGGACTATTCGAAAAAAATCACCACCCTCGACGACTATCTCTACTACATGCAGGACCAGTTCCCGAAGCACAGGGTCGGCCAGCTGCCGATTTGGAGCCGCTGCATTGCCTTCAGGGGCGAGAATGTGGACCTTTCGGAATGGAACTCCATGGAGAGTGATGTCAAGAGTGTCTTCGGCGATAAGGGTTTCCAGACCATACGGCAGATGGACGAGCTCAGCGGTACGTTCAGCGAGATAGCGCGCAACCTCATGGGCAGCTTCATGGTGCTCAACTGCCAGGTGCCCAGCGCTATCTCCGGCCCGGTGGCATGGACTATTCCTGAATACGGAAAGGTCGCCCCCCCACCGCCTCCCGCACCCCCCAAGGAGTCGCACCTGCCTTGGATTGGCGTCAGCGCCGAGTTTGCCACACTCGAGGGCGACTATCTTGGCGGTCTCAACGTCGATATGGTCTTCTCCATCACCGATATGTTGGGTATCGGAGGCCGCTTGGGCGGTCTCTACAACATCAGCTCTGGAGGCTTCGACTTCCTTGTGGGACCCGAAGCCAAGCTCACTTTCTACGACGAAAATGCCATCATCGCCGGTTTTGGTGCCGGCATGAACCTCGACGAGGGTACGCTTATGCTCTCACTCCGTGTAGGCTACAAGTTCAAGAATCCTCTGTTCCTGACGGCCGAGACTATCTACTGCGACGGTTGGTTCGGTACCGGAGTAGGTGTTGGCTTCTCGTTCGGAGGCAATTGATGCTGTGCATATTGCACGACTAAAAAACATCCGTCTGATGACTGACTGAAGGGGATGCCTTGCAAGGGGCATCCCCTTCCCTGTATCTGTACCGTCAGAATCGCAGCCTGAGCTGGGCTTTGAGCTCGTGGCGGCTGCTGCCCTCAGTCATGTCGTGGCCGGAGCCGACGGTCTCTTGTTCCGGATAGTAGGTTGCCGCATACTTGAGGCTCAGCGAGAGCTCTTTCGTAAGGTCGTAGCGTACGACGATGTATCCGCGCATACCACGGTTCATCAGCATCAGCGAGCCGAGTTCATACATCATGTCGCTCTCATAGACGTAGATACGGGCATCGTAGGCCGAGATGTCGAAGATTGCGGCGCGTGCTGCGACGCTCATCGTGTTGCCGTGGAGCAGCATGGAGCGTCCAATGTCCTGCATGAGGAGGAAGCCATGTTCGGGCGAATGGTCGAGGCAGTCGAATCGGGTGGACACAACGCGCGAGAGCAGGTGCCAGCCGCCGCTGTTGTAGTCAAGGTGCAGCGAAAGCCGTCGGCGTACGGTGCTCTCCACAGCATAGGTCTGCAGGTCACTGTTGCGGTCGCAAGTCCGGTATTGGTACTGGAACACAAGCTGTGTGTTCGTTGTCAGGGGTTTGACGAGTCGCAGCCTATAGTCGGCACCGTCAGAGGGGGCATAAAGACGGTAGCGCATCCATGGGTAACGGAACATGTCGACGGATGCCGAGAGCCTGATTCCCAGAGGTAGACGTGCTTTCAGGTTGGCAACAATACCCGTCTCGTTCTGGGGCGACGTGCTTTGGCCTATGGTGTTGGCGAAGAAATTATGGTATGACGCTGAGCCGTAGCGGTAGGCCACGGAGAGAGCGTTGTCGGAATTGAAGTCGGTCTGAATGCCTGCCACTGCTGCCAGGGGCAGAGGTGAGTCGGTAGGCATATAAGATGCTTGTTCCATGGAGGTTGCCACCTCGCCGAAGAATACTGTGCGGCGACTACGCCAGCTGGCGTCTAGACCGGCATTGAAGAGTTGTTGCCCCCTGAAAGCAAAGGCGTTATAGACATAGTCCTGCGGTTGGAGCTCGTCCGACAGGAAGGTGCCAAAGGCAGTTGCACCCACGGCCAGCGAGGAGTGGCGGAGCTGGATGTGTGCCCCGGCAAGGTGTTCGCCGAGGCGTTGTTTCTTGGCCATCTCGTTTTCTGTACGGTGGTATCCTGTATTGTATAGCGATGTGTAGGTTACAGTTCCGTCGTCCGATGTGTCGGCGGTGGCATCACGTCTGACGAACGAGTAGAAGAGTGTGGCCTCCAAACGTTTTGGGATAAGAGATAGGGTTGCTGCGGCGCCGTGCAGGTAACCATACTCGCTGAATGCGCTGGCCGCGCGTATGCCCTGACCATAACGCCGCAGTGGCATGTCGGAGCCGCCCCAGGGGGCATAGCCGCTCCAGAGGGTGGCTCCCTGGCCGAACCGCAGCTGGTATTTGCCGACGATGGCACTCCGAACGATGCCAAGGTCGTTAACCATCAGGTGATAGCCATAACTGTCGAAGCCGAGAGCGGCGGCATTGTCTCTCGCGGCGGCGAAACGGAAAGGCTCGCCGGCGTCTTTGTCGCCGGAGAGTTGGAACGTCAGACGGTCTGAATAATGGAACTTGTAGCGGAAATACTCGCGGAAAGGTGACCCTTGGTATTTCCCCTCATCGTAGGCGCGCGAGCGCGGCATGAGGGTCTTGGCTCCTATCCTGAGGTTGCTTCGGCCTCTGTGGTGTATCTCCTTGAGCGACGGGAACCGGTTGTCGTTGACAGGACTTACGGTGGTGAAGAGTGCCAGCAGCCGTGTCTCAAGGGTGTCGAATCCGTTCATGAACTGTAGCTCGGCCATGGTTACCATCTGTCCGTTCTGGGCTATATAGGCCTTGATGATGTCGCGCTGCAGGTCGGTGATGAACGGCAGCTCGCACAGACGGTTGGAGGTGGTATCGTTGAGGTTGATGGGGTTGTCGATGATGTCTTGCAGACCTTCGATGATGTCGTTAGGAACCCCTTCCGAGTCGTTCCGCTCCGCCCATTCCTCAATCAGGATACGCCACAGCGTCTCCTCTGTGTCTTGTGCTTTGCTGAAGGCAGGGAGAATGAGCAGGATGAGAAGGGTGGGGAGCAGGCGTTTCATCCATTCAGAATGAGTAGGCAAGTGATATCAGTGGGGTCGGTCCCAACGGTGTGCTGAATTGGAAGGCCAGGTCGGCGCCGAGATGCTCCCACCTGCCGCCGAATCCGAAAGAGTAGAGCCGTGGCTTTGTGGCTATGCCCATGCGGGCAAAGTATCTTGACATGAACCGGTACTGTAGTCCGAGGCGCAGGGTGGCATCATAGAACAGGTTTTTTTCGACTTCGGCGGCGGCGAGCAGCTCTTCGTTGAGCAGGTATGAAAGTCCGAGCGAGAAAATCCCCGGGGTATGGACACCCTCCGAGCTGTCGGAGACTACTGCGACAGGGTTGAAGGTGCGGAAAGCTATGCTCAGCTCGTCGGATGGGTTGTAGCGAACGGCCAGCGAGAAGGTGAGCCTGTGCAGGGGTGTGTAGTAGGGGTCGGATGTGGCCGAATGGAGGTAGTGGAACGCCGCACCGAAAGCTATCTCCCTGCCAAGCGGCAGGGCATACGCCAGCGCGATGTTTTGCTCGTTGTATTCGGCATCGCCGAAGTGAATGGCAGACAGTGCCATTCCGCCGAAAGGCAATGGCGTCGCCACAGCAGCTGATGCAAGACTCAACCCGTCGGCCATGATGTTCTGTCGCACTGACAGCGTGACGATGGTCGTCGGCAGCGCGGCGAGGTCGGCGACGGTGGCGTATGCTGTCGTCGGGTCGTTGACAGCCACTGTCATGCCGCCCAGGGCTGCCGTTCCCCCGCTCATGGTGGGGAAATCAAACTGTGCAAAAAGTGGTGTCGCACGGAGCAACACCACTGTGGCAATAAGGAGTAGGGGATGGGCTTTCGTCCGTTCCACCATGTGAGGGTATTATTCGGGAATCTGGTCTTCCCAGAGGCCGCGGCTTCTGTAGGCCTCGTTGACAATCTTGGTGACGAGGGCAGGGTAGCGTTTGCTCTTGAATTCGCCGTTGATGGTAGCTGTCTTTGTGAAGTAGGTGGCGAGGTTGAAGTTGGGGTCGTTGAGGTGTTCCTGAATGCCCTCGACATCAGATTCGGTGAAGTAGTAGGCGTGTACATTGTTGAGTGTGCCTCTCATGTTGTTGCCGGAACCAGGATACTCGGTGACGGTGATGGTGCCGTCGTAAGCGATGTACCATGATGTGTCGCTGATGGCGATGAGCAACACATTGAAGCCTGAGGGGTTGAAGACGATGTCGGCGATGGAGTCGAACTTGAAGTTGCGCAGACGCTGTGGGGTGAGGACTTCAGTGATTGTGTAGGTGCCGGTGGTGGAGTCGGAGAACTGGAAGCCCATGAATGGGTAGCGGAGAGTGGCTCCATTGGCGCTGAGGTCGACATTGGCGAAGAGGTCGAGCGTGCCGACGTAGGCAATGTTGTCGACTACGGTGTCGAACTCGTCCATGATGGTGGAGGCGAACTCGATGTTGGCGTTCTCGGCGTTGAAGCCGTTCTGGCCTGTTACGGTAATCTCGGCGGAGCCAAGAAGGCCTGACTCGACCATTTGGGTTACCATTTGTGCGGACTCCTCATCGCATGAGGAGAACAGCAATGCGAGAGCTGCGGCGGCTCCCCAGAGTAAATGTTTTTTCATGTTTTTTGTGTATATGGATTAATAAAATAATGACTGCGAAATGAGGTATTTACACACCTTTACATTTATAGTAACGCATTTTTACAAATTATGTTTCATCTGAAGTAAAAAATTTTTCATCTCGGTCAGGGTGTCGATGATTTGTATCTTCTGGTCGGGGGTTTTGTCGTTCTTGAGGTGCTGGCGTGTACCTTCGAGGGTGAGGCCGCATTCTTTGGTGAGGTGATGGATGCGTCGCAGCAGCTCGATGTCGTCGTGTGTGTAGCTGCGTGTGCCCTTCTTGTTCTTGGTGGGTTTCAGCTCCTTGAACTCTGTCTCCCAATAGCGCAGCAGCGACTGGCTGACGCCGAGCATCGATGCCACCTCGCTGATGCTGTAGTACAGTTTCCCTTCAGGTGTATTCATTGCTGTTATTGTTGCTTGGTTTTGTTTTTGGTATTGTTTTCCGGATATTCCGGAACTTCCTGATTCTAATACATGTAGTAGCCCTGGTTCGACTGGTAGTTCTCTTTCTTCTCGTATTTCACGTCGCGTAGCGAGCCTGCTTTGATATTGATGACGAAGTTCCAGCTTTTGTAGTATCCGAAAGGCACCCAGTTGAAGCGCATCTCCCAGCAGTGGAGGTCGCGGTAGATGTCGACGCTGGTGTATGACATGCCCTTGTTGGTGAAGTCGTAGCCTGTCGAGAAGCTGAACTTCCAGTTCTCTGTGAGCGAGATGCTGCCCGACAGTGAGGCCGAGTGGGTCAGTGTGTTCTTGAGGTTGAAGCGTGCAGCATCGTAGCTGCTCACATAGCTCAACGTATAGTGCAGCGAGATGTTCCAGGGCACTGTGAAGTCGGTGTAGGTGCCCATCATGAGTGCCGGGCTGTAGTCGTAGGGTGTCTGCATGATGGGGGCCACCATCTGCCCCTGGTCCTTCGGGGCGTCTTTCTTGAAGGTGTTGTTGTTGAGGCTGAACGAGAGCTGCGCACTCCAGGTCGACTGGTTGAGCATGAAGAGCTGCTTGCGCGTGTTCCAGAGGAACTGGTTGTGTTTGTTGCCGAGAGAGTCGATCTCGTAAGGGGAGAATGAACCTGAATAGTTGAGTACGAGCGACTTGAACAGTGTTGTACGCCCCGACACGTTGAGGTTTGACCAGTTGAGGGAGTCGCGTGCCAGGTCGTAGTTCATCGAGAAGGTCAGGTTTTCGATGAGCATCACCTTTTTCAGTTCGTCGCTGGTGTCGCGAATAGGCTTGACTTTGGCTTCGAGGTTGTTGCCAAGCGAGAAGCCCACCTGCCCGGAGCGTCCGTCGGGAGGCCCTCCATAGAGGCTCTGCTCGAAGATTGAGTAGCGGTGGACGTAGCCTGTCTTGTCGGTGTACGACTTCCAGAAGCCCAGGCGCTCGTCGCCGAAGTCGGGGCGGAAGTTGAACGACAGCGACGGGTTGACGACGTGGCGCAGGGCCTTGAGGGGACCGTATTTGAAGTTGAACATTCCATAGATGCGTGTCGAGAGCGACGAGTTGAACGATGCGTCGCGGTTGGCACGGAATCCGCGTATGGTGTCGATGACGAGCTTCCCCGTGGAGTCAATGTCCTTGCTGATTGTCGTCCAGTGCCATCGCTCGTTATAGGAGATGGAGTTGGTCCAATTGAAGTAGCGCAGCACCTTGAGTGTGCTCTGCAGGGGTATGCGGTGGCTGATGCCGTACTGCATGTTGTTGATGATGGTTTTCTTGAAGATGTTGGTGTCTATGGCGTTGAGGGTGTTGGCTCCCTCGAGCTGGTACGACAGCGAGATGTTCTCGTACCAGCGGTAGGCTCCTGAGGGTTTCTTTCGCCGTAGGGGGTAGAAGGTGTTGCTGCTCAATGAGAGCGAGGGCAGCTGGATGTTCATCAAGCCTGTCTGGACATTGTACGATTCGCGTGCCGACATGGCGAGGTTGAACCACGACCCGATTGTCGAGGTGTAGCTGATGCTTGATGTCGTGGTGCTGTTGAAGTAGTCGTTGGAGTTGGTGGTGTTGCGGTTGTAGTTGCGGCTGATGAGGTTGACGTTGGCCGAGAAGCGGCTGTTGGGGTTGGCTTTGGCATCCTGGTCGTGACGCCAGGTGACCTTGAAGTCGCTGTATTGGTTGTAAGTGTTGCTGTCGCCCCGTATGCCGGTCTTGGTGATTCCGTATCGTATGTCGAAGAAGCCCTTGTATTTGTAGCGTCGGTAGTAGTTGCTCTTGGCTTCGGCGGTCCAGCTTAGGTTAGTGTATATTTCACCCAGTACGGCAAGGTCGAGGAAGTCGTTGATTGCGAAATAGTAGCCTCCATCCTTGAGGTAGTAGCCTCTGCCGTTCATCCATCCGTAGGAGGGCATGAGTATGCCCGACGAGCGGTCATGGGCTAGGGGGAAGAAAGCAAAGGGGAGGGCCAGTGGTGTGGGGACATCCTCGATGGAGACGTAGGCAGGGCCGGTGAAAATCTTTTCGTTGGCTATGAGTTTCGATTTCGAGAAATTGATGGCGAAATGGGGATGGGCATAGTTGCAGGTGGTATACTGGCCACTGCTGAGGTACATTATCGAGTCGTTGACTTTCTTTATCTTGGTGCCATGCAGGTAGCCGTCGCCCTCTTGGGTTATGACCCCGTAGATGAGTCCCTTGCCGGAGCTGTAGTTGTAGGTAAGGGTATCGGCGTTGTACTCCGAGGCGCCCTGCTTGAAGATGGGGCACCCGACGTAGTGCCCTGCTGTGTCGACAACGCCGACGGCATGGATCTGCTTGCGGTTGAAGTCGACCTCGACGGCATCGGCATTGAGCGTCATGTCCTCAAATTCTATGACCCCTTCGCGGTAGAGGAAGGCACGTTTGCTGTCGAGGTCGATGGCAACGGAATCGCTGGCTTTGTAGTTTACCGTCTGCTTGACGGCATCGGGTGATATGGGTATCAGGTAACGTGTCACGCTATCAGGTTGTTGCAGCTCAGTCCTGATGCTGTCCTGCGCCGACAATCCCCCCCCTCCCGCTGTCAGAAAAAACACCGGCAGCAGAAAAAGAAGAAAATTATATGATTTTCTGATACTCAATATATAAAAAATATGTATCTTTGCATTTTCAAATTGCAAAGATAATATAATTTGTAATAACCGTAAAAACAAAATATAGCTCTCTATAAATGAAACGTTTAGTTCTATTATTAATCGCTTTGTTCGTTGTTGCTGCCGGTGCCTATTCTCAGAAAAGGGAACCCGGAAAAGTCAAAACATTGGTCATAGACCCCGGTCATGGGGGCGACAAACCGGGTGCGCTCGGCAAGCATTGCCAGGAGAAGGAGCTGACTCTCTCGATAGCCAAGAAGTTCGGCAAGCTGGTGGAGGACAACTATCCTGACGTGAATGTCATCTACACCCGCACTACCGATGTCGACATTACCCTGGCCGAACGTGCCAATATCGCCAACCGCGCCAAGGCCGACCTTTTCGTCTCCATACATATCAACTCGCACCCCACTTCGGTGCCGGTAGGCATGGAGACCTACGTCATGGGCCTCTCCCGCAGCCGTGCCAACATGGAGGTGGCCAAGAAGGAGAACGCCGACATCCTGCTCGAAAAGGGCTACAAGGACAACAGTGAGTACCAGGGCTTCGACCCCAACTCACCCGAGAGCTATGTGATGTTCGCCATGTACCAGAATGCCTATATCGACAAAAGCCTCAATTTCGCCCAATTCACTCAAGACCAGTATAAAGGCAGCATCAAGACCACCAACCGTGGTGTCAAACAGGCCGAGTTTTTCGTCCTCTACAAAACTGCCATGCCGGCGGTGCTGACCGAGGTGGGCTTCATCAGCAATCCCGCCGAGGAGGCGTACATGATGTCGGACGAGGGTCAAGCCACCATTGCGGTGTGTCTGCTCAATGCTTTTGCCAACTACAAGTCGCAGGAGGAAAGTGTCGCAAAACCCAAGAAGTTCGAGATTGACCTCCCCGGTTACGGCAAGAACAAGGGACGCAAGCCCACACCCCAAGGTGACCCGCAGGCCGACAGCACGCTGCTGGCGCAGCAGAACCAGGATGCCGCCCTCGAAACGGCCATCCTCCAGTCGCAGGGCGAGGAGGTCCCCAAGGCTAAGGTCGAGGCTCCCAAGAAAGAGGAGCTCTACCCCGAGAAGAACGTGCCTCCATCGATAGAACCATTCCGCCAGGAGCAGGATGAGATACAGAGTGTCGTCAATCCCGACGACCAGGTGGTTGAGGGCGTCACCTACCGCGTGCAGTTCCTCACCAGCGAGAAGGAACTCAAGGAGGGCTCCAAAGAGTTCAAGGGCGTGACTGGCTACCAGCTCTATAAGCAGGGCAAGGTGTGCCGCTACACTATGGGCAACGAGACCACCATCTCGCGTGCCAAGGGCATACAGAGCGAGATGCGCAAGAAAGGCTTCAAGGATGCATTCGTCATCGCTTTCTACAACGGCAAGCGTATCAGCCTTCAGGAAGCTCGCGAACTGCAGGCTGACAGCGAGTAGTCCTTCAGTCTATAACCAATAACCAATAACCTATACAAGGTGCTGGAAATAAAGAATATTACAAGGAATTATGGCCAACAGAAGGCTCTGGACGATGTCAGCTTCAGCGTCAAGCCGGGCGAGATTGTCGGACTTCTCGGCCCCAACGGTGCCGGCAAGTCGACACTCATGAAAATCGTCACCTGCTTCATTCCTCCAACAGCGGGCGATGCCACGGTGTGTGGTCACAGCATCCTTGACGATCCCCGCGAGGTCTGCCGCCACATAGGCTATCTGCCGGAACAGAACCCCCTCTATACCGACATGTTTATTCCCGAATTCCTGAAGTTCGTGGCCGATGTCCACAAGCTGGGGAACAGCCGGCAACGTGTCGATGAAATGATTGAACTTGTGGGGCTTACGCCTGAACTTGGCAAGAAGATAGGGGCCCTGTCGAAGGGCTACCGTCAGCGCGTGGGGCTGGCTCAGGCTCTGATCCACGACCCCGAAGTCCTCATCCTCGACGAGCCTACAACGGGACTTGACCCCAACCAGCTTGAAGAGATACGTAAAGTTGTCCGCAACGCCGGAAAGAGCAAGATTGTCTTGCTTTCGACCCATATTATGCAAGAGGTCGAAGCCGTTTGCAGCCGTGCCATCATCATCAATCATGGCAGGATTGTCGCCGACGGAAGCCTCGACAGCCTTAAGAAATCCGGCGGCGACACACTCGAACATATATTCCAGAAACTGACAAAAAACTGAAAACCATGACACGCCAGGAACTCATTGCTTCTATACGGGAAAAACATTCTTTCCTCTGTGTCGGTCTGGATACCGACCCCAAGAAGATGCCTCAACATCTCCTCGACAGCGAGGATGCCATCTTCGCCTTCAACAAGGCCATCATCGATGCCACGCTCCCCTACGCTGTGGCATACAAACCCAATATCGCCTTCTATGAGTCGGCCGGGATCAAGGGTCTTGTGCAACTCAAGAAAACCATGGACTATCTGCACAGTCTCGACGACAAGGTGTTCACTATCGCCGACGCCAAACGCGGCGACATCGGCAACACGTCGCAGCAGTATGCCAAGGCTTTCCTCGACCCGCAGGGCGATTTCGGCTTCGATGCCATCACTGTTGCACCCTATATGGGTGAAGACTCGGTGACCCCTTTCACCGTCTACGACGGGAAATGGGTTATCCTCTTGGCTCTCACCTCCAACAAGGGCGCTTTCGACTTCCAGCTCATCGAGGACAAAGCGAGTGGCAAACGCCTCTTCGAGAAGGTGCTTGATACTTCCCGGAAGTGGGGCAATGACGGCAACATGATGTATGTTGTCGGAGCCACGAAAGCCGACATGCTGGAGTCCGTCAGGGCTATAGTGCCCGACGCCTTCCTCCTGGTTCCCGGCGTCGGTGCCCAGGGTGGCAGCCTTACGGAGGTCTGCAGATATGGTCTGAACAGGGATTGCGGCTTGCTGGTCAACTCGTCGCGTGGCATTATCTATGCCTCCAATGGTGCCGACTTCGCCTCGCGTGCCGCCGAGGAGGCCCATAAACTGCAGCTGCAAATGGCAGAAGAACTAACCAAGGTGGGATTCTGATGGACGACAAGGTTTATCTGGCTCGCCGTCGCGGTCTTCGCATCGTATTGGTGCTTAGCTTTATCGGTTCTGGTCTTTCATTCTTCAGCTACCTGATGATGAGCGTGGGGCTGTCTGGCTTCCAGGCCATGTATAGTTCAGGCCAGATGGTTCTCCCCGGCGAGATGACAGTGTTTGTGGAACAGCTGATGGAGACTCCGCGTTCTTTCTTTGTCTGCTCGTCATTGCTCTACGCCATGTCGCTTGTCGGACTTGTGATGATGTGGAATGTCCGCAGGAATGGTTTTCACATGTACACGATGGCCCAGCTGCTGTTGTTGCTGGTCACCGTCCTCTTCCTTGGTCGCGAGCGTCTCGCTTTGGGCGATGTGATGATGACGTTGCTTTTTGTAGTCTATTATTTCATGGCCATGCGTCAGTTGGATTCTCTGAAACAGCAACAGACAGCCGATGAGAAGATTGATTCGGATAATACACCGCAGTAAATAATTGCAAATAAGCATATTCTCTCTTTTCTTCGGGGAAATATGGGAAAACCCGGAAAAATACTTCTTCTTTTGGGGTTTTCCCTTGTCTTTTGTTTATACTTTTGCATCGTGAAACAAAAACTCAAATTCTCATAATCATGAAAACAAAGAGCGTTTTTGCAATTATTGCCTTGAGTGCCATGTTAGCCGCATCACCAGCTTTCGCACAGCGCGGTGGCGGTTCCCGCAGCAGCGGCTCTCACAGTAGCGGCTCCGTGTCGTCGGGTCGCAGTGGTGGCTCCGTGTCGTCGGGTCGCAGTGGTGGCTCTTTCTCAAGTCCCTCCTCCAGCCGTGGCAGCTCCTTCTCAAGCCCTTCAAGCCGTTCTTCCAGCCGTGGAAGTTCTTACTCAAGCCCTTCTAGCCGTTCCTCTAATCGGGGCAGCGGCTCGTATTCAACTCCATCAAGTCGCTCTACAAGTCGAGGCAGTGGCTCATATTCAACTCCCTCGAACCGCGGTGGCGTTTCCGGTCGCGATGTTTCCACCCGTGGTGATGCTTCCCATCGGGGTGGTGTCACCGGACGTGTCGAGAACTCATCGCGTGGTGGTTCTCGCACGACAGTGGGCACTCCATCGAGCCGCACTCCGAGTGGCTCTGTCGACCGTGGAAGCGGCAATATACGCTCTGGCTCTACGGGTACCGGTGTCAGACGTCCGGGCAGTGATGTCTCGCGTCAAAGCCCTTCAGGCGGTGGCTCCTCGCGTGTCGGCGGTAGCCCCAACGGATCGCCTCACGGTTCAGGCAACGGCTATGCCCGCCCGGGTCATCATGGCAACATGCCGCCCTCGAACCGAGCCATGCATCCAGCTCCCTACTTCCATCACCCGTACCATCACCACATGATACATATGCGTCCTATCGTATGGGTTCCTGTGCCCCCACGCCCGCTCTTCTGGCCTGGCTTCTGGCTCTACTGCAACTCCTACTGGTACGACTATCATGTGACCGATGTCACTGTGGTACACAAATATGTGAAAGATACATACAATGTCGAAATGGTAAGCTACGTCATCAGCGGCGACATCATGTATGCCATCGTCAACGACAGCGACGGCAACACCTACCTCCAGGTCTTCGACAAAAACGACAAACTTCTTGCCGAACAGGAGATAAGCCGCAAATACATCAAGACTGAAATTGACCGTGAGAATGGTGGCTGCTGGATATTCAAGAAGAGAGACAAGGACCCGATGCTGTTCCTCTATGCCGACGGTGAGCTGCTGATATACGAGGCCGATTAAGACTGAAGCAAAGCTAAAACGCTATATTTTTTAATGTTGTTTGTTGAAAAGGGCATCCTCTACAGGATGCCCTTTTTCAATATGCCTATATACGAGGAATCGTATATACAAGAGGAACAGTAACAGAGCGGCAATAAAACAAAAGATTTGTCGTTATCTTATCGCGAATTTGCCAAAAAACATGAAAAACCAAATAGACAACAATCAGAATACTCCGAATAATCAGAATACTCCGACCGCCTAATCCTTTCATAATGATCTCTCAATTTAATGTCGAAATTTGTTGTAATTCTGTGCTTTCGGCACGCAATGCCAAGCAGGGTGGAGCTTATCGCATAGAACTCTGTCAGGCGCTGGGCGAGGGCGGCACCACGCCTTCGGTAGCTGCCATAGAGTATTGTGTCAGAGAACTCAACCTCCAGACGCGTGTGCTGATACGTCCGCGCAGCGGCAATTTCTGCTATGACAGGGAAGATTTCAAGGTTATCCTCGATGACATCTATCATGCCTACAAGCTTGGAGCCCATGCCGTGGTGGTGGGTTTCCTGACGCGTGAGGGCGACATCGATGTGCGCAAAACCATGGCTGCCGTCGAGGCCGCCGGCGGGATGAGCGTCACTTTCCATCGTGCCTTTGACGAATGCCGCAATCCCCGTGAGGCTCTGGAGCAGATAATAGAATGCGGATGCCACAAACTGCTGACCTCGGGTTGCAAGCCAACGGCTCTGGAGGGCACTGCAATGCTGAAAAGCCTTAATGAACAAGCAGATGGCAGGATTGACATCATCGCTGCCAGCGGCATAACACCCTCTAATGTCGTCCAATTGATTAAAGCCACTGGCCTCCGCGAGATTCATGCCTCTTGCAAATCCACAGTCGATGGCATGACTGTGACGGACGAAACACTGGTAAAAGAACTGTTTGAACTTGTTGACGATTATCCTAATCATAACCTATGAGAAAATATCGTTTCCTATTCTCTTTGCTTGTTCTGGCAAGCATGTTGTTTGTCTCCTGCCATAAGGAGAAACATTTTATCAACGATGAGGAGTACCGTGCGCAGGTGCATGATGACTTTCTGAAACGTAAGAACTTGGCTGCCGGTCGCGCAGACCAGCTTTTTGCCGGCATGGACACCCTCGATACCGAGACCCGCGAGGCGTTGGAGTTCCTCTACGCCTACATGCCATACAGCGACCTGGCCGACTACGACCTCTCTTTCTACCTCCAACAGGTGAGGGCAGCCTTCAAGGCTCGCGAAACTTTCGCTTGGGGTTCGAAGGTGCCGGAGGACATCTTCCGCCATTTTGTCCTTGTCTATCGTGTCAACAACGAGAACCTCGACACGGCACGTCTTTTGATGCAACGCGAGCTGGCGCCGCGTCTGGAGGGGCTCTCCATGTACGAGGCCGCCCTCGAGGTGAACCACTGGTGCCACGAGCATGTCGCCTACCGTGCCAGCGACAGCCGCACGTCGGCACCTCTCGCCACCATGCGTACCTCCTTGGGCCGCTGCGGTGAGGAGTCGACATTCGCGGTCACAGCCCTGCGTAGCGTCGGCATTCCGGCACGCCAGTGCTACACGCCTCGCTGGGCGCATTGCGACGACAACCACGCCTGGGTTGAGGTGTATATTGCCGACAGCAACCGCTGGTATTTCATGGGTGCCTGCGAGCCAGACCCCGAGTTGGATATGGGCTGGTTTGCAGTGCCTTCGACACGATGCATGATGGTGCATAGCAATGCCTTCGGCCGCTACCGTGGCGACGAGGAGGTCAACTTCCAGAATTCGCTCTATGCAAAGATAAACATGCTCTCCAACTATGCCCCTGTCAAGAAAGTCACCGTCTGCGTGAAGGATTTTCAAGGCCATATCGTCAAGGATGCCGACGTCAAGTTCAAACTATATAACTACAGTGAGTTCTACACTCTCGCTAGCGTCCGCACAGACGCTAACGGCATCGCTCGGCTCACCACCGGCTTGGGTGACCTCCGCGTGTGGGCCACCGACGGTGAGCATTATAACTACGTGAAACTGGATGTACGCCAGCAGGATAGCGTGGAGATTTACCTTACTCGCGAGGGATATTCCCCCTCTGCCGTGCATCAGCGTTGCGACGTGTACAGCGACATGCTCGACAATGTGCCTCCCGTGGCCGGTGTCGCCAAGGTTACGCCCTCGAAGGAGAATGCCGACCGCAACGCACAACGGCTTCTCTACGAGGACTCACTACGCAACGCTTACGTGGCCACATTCCCAAAAGAGTCCGACATGAGTTGCATCGGCGAAGCTGTCGAGAACCGCTCGTTCTCCCTCGACCAGCTCTGGGAGATAATCCATAAATCGGAGGGTAACTACAAGGAAATAACGATGTTTATCGAGAAAAACTTCTCGAAAGAACCAGGCTACGAGCATGCCTACGACTATCTGAAATCGTTCTCCGACAAGGATTTGCGCGACATCAGCTGTGCAACGTTGGAGGCGCACTTCTGCGACTATCAGTCTGGTTCGGCAGTGCCTTACGAGGTCTACCGAAAGGGTATCATGCCGGCAAGAATCAGCAACGAGATGGTGCGTCCTTGGCGTGAGTTTCTTGCCGGCGAACTGCAGCAAATATCCGTCGCTGCCGATGCTGAAGCACTGAAAGCATGGACGTTGTCCAACATCTTTGTTGATGACACAGGCAATTACTACAACTGCCCCATCTCGCCGCGAGGGGTCTTCGAACTCGGTCATGCCGATGCCCACAGCCGCGATATCTTCTTTGTCGCCGCCTGTCGCTCGCTCTCCATTCCTGCCTATCTCGACAATGCCACCAATACCATATTCGTCTGGAACAATGGTGGCTGGAGGTCGCTCACCTTCGATGAGGTTGAGGCCGTACAGCCCACCGCCACCCTCACCCTCACATACAAGCCTACCAAGGAACTCGCTAAGCCTACCTATTGGCAGCATTTCTCGTTGGCACGCTTTGAGAATGGCGACTTTGTCACTTTCGACTTCGAGGAAGATGAACGCATGTCGCATTTCCCAGCTACAATAGCTTTGGAACCAGGCTATTACTGTCTCACTACGGGCAATCGCTATCCTGAGGGCGATGTGTTGGTGAAAGAAGAGTATTTTCTTGTTTTTGACGGTCAAAAACTCACTAAGGAGATAGTACTCAGGCCATTAGTGAAGCGTTCCGTTGCCGCAGTTGCATCCATCGACCCGAATCAGGAAATCGTTGCCGGCATGGCCACCCTTGCCGACTATGCCGGCAGTACGGGCATGCTCTTCGTTTTTGTGGGCGACTACAAGGAGCCTTCGAAGCATCTTGTCAAGGAAATGCAAAGTCTTGAGAAAGAGTACAAGAAATGGGGTGGCATGGTTTATCTCGTAGCTCCGCCCTCAGCAAAGGCTGCCTCATGGCATCTGCCCAACACCGACTGCATCATGCGCGAACCCACCGACAAAGACCCCTTCGAGCGGCAGATTCTGGAGGCCTTGAAACTGGACCTGAAGAACGACTATCCCCTTGTGGCATTGGTCAACAACAAGGGTGAAATACTCTTCTCAAGCCACGGCTACTCCATCGGCCTCGCCGAACAGATCCTGAGGAAGATATAGTTGCTGCATGCAAGCCAACCCAATGTTACGGAATTTGCGAAGAGATGCATGCCAAAAGCATGATTTCCATTCACAACAGAGGGACCATGTAGTAAGGAAGGTAGCATATTGGCTCTTCGATGCTCAGGTCGCCAGAGTGTATGATATATGGGGTGGAGAGGTACGGAGAGAACTTTTTTATCAGTTTATTGAGCGATGTGGTGGTGTATCGCATACCGCTCTTTACTTCGATGGGGGAGATATTGTGTCGGCTGGTTGTCTTGTTTTTACGAATTAGGAAGTCTATCTCCATACGTTCGTTGGAGTCATTAGAGGCTTTAGAATAGAAGTAAAGCTGGTGTCCTGCGGTTTGCAGCATCTGAGCCACGATGTTTTCTACAATCATTCCCTGATTGATTTCCAATTTGTCCATCAGCAGTTTGGTATAGATGTCGTTTTGGAGTAGACCGTTCTCATCGAAAGCAAGGCTTATGGGCACTGCCAAAATCGACAATGAGTGACGTGCGGTATTCGTTTTGTGCAAATTGCTGTACGGTATAGCTCTTCCCTACGCGTCGAGCTCCGTCAATAAGTATTGCTGTACGGCCGTTTGATGTTTGTTTCCAGTCCTTTAATTTGTCGTATATTTTTCTTTTCATGTCTGTGATAACACAAAATCAGATTATTTATTGTACAAAAATGACACAAAATTAGATTATTTACTGTACAATAATGACACAAAATTAGATTAGCCGCTTCAAAACTGCAATAACTTGAAAAAAGTGGTCAGTCGATGTGCACCTAACTTAAAAAAGTGGTCAGTCGTTGGTAGAGTTTGAATAGTTTGGCAACGCAAATGCTCTCGGTGGTGGTCTTGATGTCGAAGCCATAGGCCTGCATCACGGCGCGGTCGTTGTCCTGGTGGGCGCGGCGTAGTTCTACGGGCATCGTCAACTCGTCGTAGAGGTCGGCGAGGCTGCTGTCGGGATAGAGGGCACGTGCGTCAAGAATGGCTTGCGCCGTCTGCTCAATTCTGGAGCACAGGCCGCTGGCCTGTGGCACGGGCGGCTCGCCCGTGCTCCCTGGCCACGGGAAGTTGTTATATACGATGTCGTTGGAATAGCGATATCGCATTTCAAGCCTGCCACAGACAGCGCGCATCCACGCCATGTGGACATTGCTCATCAGCACACCGAAATGATAAAGTGTAGCATTGGGGATCAATATATTTGCATCGCCGCAGATGACATCGGTCGACATGAACCCCATTGGGATGTAGCGTCGGTTCTCGGACGAATGGCGAGGAATGATGATATAGTTTGTCTCCGGCTGCCGTATCTCCATGAAACGTGTGGGCTGGTCAGCATATTTGCGGGTGGCGGCCTTGCT
Organism: Bacteroidales bacterium; assembly: GCA_017448905.1. Taxonomy (GTDB): domain Bacteria; phylum Bacteroidota; class Bacteroidia; order Bacteroidales; family P3; genus Colimorpha. The sequence goes on from JAFSKP010000060.1 coordinate 52,278, forward strand.
GCTGGAGAGACGGAACTCGCGTGTCATCGCTACACGTTCCCTCACCAGCGGCATCTGGTTCAGCTCCTTGGGGGAGGCTCCCACGAGCCACAGACAGTAGCGTGGCTCGTTGTGCAGGAACTCGCGCGCCCCTACAAAACGGCGTATGTATTTCTGAGCGTCAGGCTCGCGGTTAATGAATGTTTCGTAGTCTTCGGCCTCGATAATCAGGTTGCCTCCATCCACAGGACTGCTGCCTTTCATCAGCTCTGGCACGTCGCACAGCGGTTTCTTACGGCTCTCCACAAAGACGTTGGGTGCCGGCAGTAGGTAGGGGTTGATGTTGTCCGCAGGGATGGTCTTGTCGCCATCGTAGATGATGTGCGGCTGGCGGTCGGGAGCGTTACAGTTGCTGAAGCCGACGATGACGCAATGGACATGGGCTTTCAGCGAAGCCTCGCTGTCCCAACGGAAGGTGCGGTGGGCGAAGTCGATGCTTATGCCATACTGTTCGACGAGCTTTTTCCAGATAGCCGCCACCTGCTCGCCTTGGGTGATGCTGTTGGTAGAGACCAGGGCTGCACGTGTGCTGGTACCTTCAATCAGCTGTGCTGCCTTGTAATACCATCCTGCCACATAGTCTATGTTTTTACCGCAGTCGTGGCAGACGAGGTCGAGGTCGGATTTCTGTTGTTCGTTCTGGAGTGAGTAGCCCACAAACGGTGGGTTGCCCATGATGTAGTCGTACTGGAGCACGGGCGGCTCGCCCGTGACCGGGAGCACAGGCCGCTGGCCTGTGACTTCACGGGCGAGCCGCCCGTGCTCCCACTCCATCTTCAGCGCGTTCCCCTCGCGGATATTGCTGTAGCTTTTCAGCGGCAGGAAGTCGATATCGCGGTGGATTATCTTTTCCGTCTCGCGAAGCATCTGCGCCTCGCTTATCCACAGGGCTGTGGTGGCGACGGTGACGGCGAAGTCGTTGATTTCGATGCCGTAGAACTGGTTGATGCTGACCTTGATGGGGTTGGCCTCCTCGAAGCCGAGGAACGACTGGCCGTGGTGGCGGGCGTTGATGACCTCGTTCTCCAGGCGGCGCAGCGAGAGATAGGTCTCGGTGAGGAAGTTGCCGCTGCCGCAGGCGGGGTCGAGGAAGGTGAGCTGCGAGAGTTTGTCCTGGTAGGCGTCAAGCCGTTTGCGACGTTCTTTTTCCACCTTCACCTCCAGTATCTCGTCCAGCTCGCGGCGAAGGTCGTTGAGGAACAGTGGGTCGATGACCTTGTGGATGTTCTCTATCGAGGTGTAGTGCATGCCGCCGCTGCGTCGCGTTTCGGGGTTGAGCGTGCTCTCGAAGACGGCACTGAAGATGGTGGGCGAAATCTCGCTCCAGTCGAAATCGAGGCTGGCATTGTCGAGCAGGGTGCGCTTCAGTTCGTCGGTGAACTGCGGTATCTCAATCTCTTCTGCAAAGAGGCCTCCGTTGGTGTAGGGAAAAGCCTTGAGGTCGTCCTTAAGATATTTGCTGCGCTTGTCTTGCGGTGTGTTGAGGGTTTCGAAGAGACGGATGAGGGCCGAACGAAGGTCTTCGGCATCGTAGCGCACAAGATAGTCGTGGAACTGGTCGTGGGCGAAGACGCCTGCGTCCTCGGCATAGAGGCAGAAGACGATGCGGACACAGAGGATGTTGAGCCAGCGGAGTATCTCGGGGTCGGAGCACAGGCCGCTGGCCTGTGACTTCACGGGCGAGCCGCCCGTGCTCCCGGTCACGGGCGAGCCGCCCGTGCTCCGGTATTGCTTAAGCAAAGCCTCGTAGATGCGGCCCACAATCTCGCCCGCCTGCATCGACACTTGCATCTCCTTGGTGATGTGCTCGCTCTTGGTGTCGACGAGGAATTGCAGACGGTAGTATTCCTTTGCAAGATTGGCGAGCTGTACCTTTTGCGGCTCGCCATTGGGTTGCTCCATGTCGTACACCCAGAACTCGCGGAAATTGCAGGTCACCACCCAACGGGGGTGGCGGCTCAGCGGCAATCCGACGATGTACTTCTTCGCCTGCTGGAAGGGGTTGAGCATCGCGCCGTCGCTCTGATGAATTGGGGCTCCGAGGTTCTTGTCGATGCTTTTCTGCTCTATCAGCACGCGTGTGGAGGGGAGGTAGACGTCCATAAAGTTGGTGCTGTCAACCATCACCTTGTCTTCGAACTCAACGAAACTGTATGGGTCATCCACCCCATACACTTTCTGTAGCAGTTCGAGCCAGAATTTCTGGGTGTCGCCCTTCTCATATCCTTTGCCGCTCCAACGCTGTGAGAACTCACTTGCGGCAGCAGCCTGTTGTCTGTCGGTAGTCATTTGTCAGTCTGATTTCGGAATGCAAAAATACGACATTTTCGCCATATGGCAAAATGCGAGTCCATGGTGTTCTCTGCATATTACATCTTTCCCTGCTCGCTGCGCTGGGCTAAATCTTGTAAATCTTGTAGATAGTTTTAAACGCGCGAATTATTCATGTGCGTTCTACCAGATCTTGCACCATACGGTGAAAAAAGTTTTTTTTAGAATTCGCCTTAAATTATTGCTTATTGGTGCCATTTCATTTACCTCGCTGTTACCTTGTTCGGCAGAGGAACTGCAGCAGGGGGTGCATCACTGAGGGCGCGTAGACAATGGCTTTGCTGCCTGAGGGGTCCAGACGGCGGCAGATTGTGAACGTGGGTGCGCCGATGAAGAGCCTGAACTCTATCTCGCGGCGTGAGAGAGGAGGCATCTTGTAGAGCTTCATCTGGCACATGAGTTCGGGTCGGAGTCTGTCGTCGAAAGCTGGTGTGGACAGGAAGGCTTCTCGCAGCTTTTTTTTGCTTGCCGTGGTGGGGGTGATGGCGGCGAGCGGACTGTCGAAGAAGAGGTCGAGTCCGATGTCGAAAGCCACGCTGAGCAACGCATCGAATTGGCATTGCTCTTGCTGAGGGTTTCTCTTTCCGTTTTGGAAAAGTGGGTTTATCGCTTTGATGTATGGCATGATGTCGTTGAGGAAGAGCTGGCTTTGGAGGCGGAATTCCTCATTGGTCTTGGCAGGAGGGGTCATAAGGTCGTAGGCACGGACAATGGCTAAGAGGTTGTTGCTAGGTTTCATGGATACGGTGGTTACTGGTTTTGTGGATGATGAAATGTTGTCAGCAAAAAAAACTCGCCAGAATTGCTTCTGGCGAGAGTGTTAGAGGTTGATGTGTAGTCGCCGTCAGAGGGTGATGGTGGCGATGTGCGAGGAGGGGCTTGTCTCGTTGTCCTTTTGGCGCTGCATGGCGATCCAGATTTCAACGGTGTCTCCGGTCCAGGCTGTGGGGAGTGTGAAGGAGGCGTTGCGTTCGCTACGTTCTGCCAGCGTGGTGTTGTAGACCGCCTGCTGCTTGGTGCCGTTGTAGGCGAGGATCATGACCTTGTCGTCGGCGAGGGCGTTGCCCATGCCCGAGTTGTCGGCCCAGGTGAGGGAGAGTGTGGTGTTGTCGTTGGAGGCAGAAGGCGAGTAGGGTAGGTCGACGGGACCGTTGGAGACGAGCGTCTTGGAGTAGTCGAGCTGGTAGTCGGGCCAGGTGCCTGTGATGGCGTCGTCGAGGTTGGCGGCGACGGCGGCGTTAGGGGCGGTGATGCCCACGGCGCGTTTGCGGAAGCCTTCGGAGATGAAGCCGAGAGCCTTGGCGACGAATTTGTTGACGATGGTGAACTTCAGGCGTTGCTGCTGCTGTGCGAGCGAGTTGCGGTCGTTGTAGCTGAGGGGGGCGGCCTTCATGACAGCCTTACCTTTCCAAGAGGAGCCGACGACGGGTCCGACTTTGCCGGAGAAACCTCCGAGGATGCCTTGCTTGATTTTTCCCATGGTTTAAAGAATTTAGGGGTTTGTAAAAACTTGTTGACTTGTAGCTTTCGCAGGAACCGGGGCTTGGCTGTTTCCGGGGTGAGGCGGGAGCATGACTGGAGCTGTTGGGGCGGTGTCGCGAGGTCGCGCGCATCCTGTTGACTCACTGCCGGTGCTGTTTCGTTTTTCTCTCCTCGGCTGCGGCCTGACCCTTTCTGTTTCCAGGCCCCGTTTCCCTTTGAAAGACGATGCAAAGATATGGTGTTTTTATTCCGAGAAAAGGAAAAACCGTTGGCAATCAAGCAAGAGCGTAATCGTGATACATTATGATACACAGATGTACAATGAAAAAAACACTCCGAATAACTTGTTTTTTGGGTGCAATCCAAGAAAATCGGGTGAAAAAATATTTTAAGACAAAAACTGGCTGCGTTTTTTTTATGTGTCAAAATGACGCAAATAGTTGTTTTTGTGTCAAGACGCATCATGCGGTAAAACATGTTGTACCCAAAGGATTCCGGCATGCCCGAAAAAGGCAGGTGGGATATGTCCCTGCATCCGAGAAACGGCAAAAGGACAAGACCTTTCAGCTTTTCGGATGAACTCACACTCGCGTTGTGGAACGTCTCAAGACCGAGTCTCTTGTCTGTCATTTTTAGGGCTTTCAGTGCGTTTGACATGGCTCGTATTGCGGAATCGTCACTGTTTTGGAAAAAAACATCAATTTCTGAAAAAAAGTTCGTATTTTTGCAGTGTGGCATGGCTGTGTTTTTTTTTGTTTTTTGACACTATAAAAATACTAAAAATTAGTCGATTACACTAATTGTCATGCCATTTTTTTTATAAAATCACTTGTCAAACTTTAGTTGAAAATAGGAGAACAGACCATGACAGAGAAAGACGATAACAAGAAAGTGACTTTCAAGACTTTTGAGAACGAACATATCAAGGTGTTCTGGAATCCCAGAGCCTGCACCCATGCGGGCATGTGCGTGCGTGGAAACGGGAAGGTGTTCGAGGTGGGTCGCCGCCCGTGGATAGACCTCTCGCAGGCTTCCGCCGAGGAGATCGCCGCCATCATCGACCGCTGCCCGTCGAAGGCTTTGCAGTATGAGTTGAAAAATGCCAATTGAAAACCGGATGATACAGACACATTGCCACGACTGCGGAACACCGCTCATAGAAAAGGAGCTTGAGGGCGAGGGTATCGTCCCCTACTGCCCCAAGTGTGAGCAGTACCGCTTTCCCATGTACAACGTGGCCGTGAGCATGATAGTCATCAACGAGGAGAACGGCCAGATTCTGCTGATAGAACAGTACGGAAGACCCAACTTCATCCTCGTGGCAGGCTATGTCAACCGTGGCGAGGAACTGGAGCACGCCGTGGGACGCGAGATAAAGGAGGAGACGGGCATGACCGTCAGCCGAATCAAGTTCAACCGCACCAGCTTCTTCGAGCCGTCAAACACGCTGATGTGCAACTTCACGGCCTTCGTGACGGATGACAGCGAAATGTCGCCAAATGGGGAGATAGACTCCTATGAGTGGTTCACGCCGGAGGAGGCAAGAAAGAATATCAGACCCAACAGCCTCGCGGAGAGGTTTCTGAACGCATATCTTGATGAATAGATGATTATGAAGAGAATAGCACTTAATGGAAAAAATCATGGAAGAAATTAGAATAGACATGCGGACACAGACTCCGCAGGAGATAGAGATGTCGGTGCGCGACGCACAGTTGTGTTTCAAACTCAACCACACGATGCCTTACACCGATGAGTATAACGCCATACTCGGCGAACTTTTCGGAGACCGCCTCGGTGAGGGAAGCCGCGTGATGCCAGGCCTCACCGTGGTGCGCTCCAAGAACGTCACCATCGGCAAAAATGTGGTGATTATGAACAACTGCCTGATGATGTCCGCCGGCGGAATCACCATCGACGACAACGCCCTCATCGCCGCCAACGCGCAGCTCATCAGCAATAACCACGACCTTGAGGAACACATGATTATCACTTGCAAGCCCGTGCATCTGAAACGCAACTGCTGGATAGGTGCGGGAGCCACCATACTCCCTGGAGTAACCGTGGGAGAAAACTCCGTGGTTGGAGCGGGCAGCGTGGTAACAAAGGACATCCCCGACAACTGTATCGCCGTGGGTTCTCCGGCTAAAGTGGTGAAAACTATAAATAAAGAAAAAGATGAGTGATAAGCCCACAGGCAAGGATTATGTAGGAAGCGACGAGCTCTATGCCGACGTGCAGCGGTGCATGAAACTGGTGGCGGAGATGAACACGGGCTACCACACCGAGGCCGAGGTGCGCGGGTATCTGCGGCAGATTACCGGCTCGGAGATTGACGAGACGGTGCGGGTGTTTCCGCCGTTCAACATCAACTACGGCAACAAGACCACCTTCGGCAAGGGCAGCTTCGTGAACTTCGGCTGCACCTTCCTCGCCCTCGGTGGCATCACCATCGAGGAGGGCGCCTTCATCGCGCCGCACTGCGTGCTGTCCACCGAGTACCACCCCGAAAATCCCGAAACGCGCCACTCCCTGCTGACCAAGCCCGTCATTATCGGTCGCAACGCATGGATAGGAGCCAACGCCACCATTCTGGCCGGTGTCACCGTGGGTGAGAACGCCATAGTAGCGGCGGGAGCCGTGGTGAATAGGGATGTTCCGGCAAACACCATCGTGGGCGGAGTGCCTGCAAAAGTAATCAGACAAATTAAAAAAGAAACAATATGAAGAAGTTAGCATTATTCGCATTCGCTGCCGCCCTGATGCTGGTCGGCTGCAAGAACAACAATCAGACCGCCGAGGCGCAACCCGCCGAAGAGGAGGCCGTCGTTTATCTGACCAAGGACATCAGTCCCGAAGGGCTTGTGGCCATCTACAAGGCGTTGGGGGTGGAAGCCGAAGGGCGTGTGGCCGTCAAGATGAGCACCGGCGAGGGCAGCAATCCCAACTACCTGAAGCCCGAACTTATCAAGCTGCTGGTGGAGAAAGTGAACGGCACCATTGTGGAGTGCAATACCGCCTACAGCAGCGGCCCTGGCAACGAGCAGGACGACCGCAACAACTCTGCCAACCACTGGAAGGTCATCGAGCGGCACGGATTCACTCCGCTGTTCAAGGTTGACATCATGGACGAGGAAGGCGAGATGCGCATCCCCGTGCAGGACACCACCCACCTCAAGTACGACATTGTGGGCAGCCACATGGCCAACTATGACTTTATGATTGCCCTCAACCACTTCAAGGGACACCCGATGGGCGGTTACGGCGGAGCGTTGAAGAACCTCAGCATCGGCTGTGGCAGCGCCAACGGGAAAGCCTACATCCATTCCTCGGGCAAGATGGAAGTGCTCGATATGGCGAAACTCTGGACTCCAGAATATATCGGCGACCAGGACGGCTTCCTCGAATCTATGGCCGCCGCCGCACAAGCCGTTACCGACTATTTCCGCGCCAAGAAGGGCATCATCTACATCAGCGTGATGAACAACATGAGCATCGACTGCGACTGCGTCGACCACCCCGCACCAGTGAAGCTTGAGGACTACGGCATCCTCGCCTCCACCGACCCCGTGGCTCTCGACCAAGCCTGCATCGACATAATCAACAACCAGCAGGTGACGGCCACCAACGACCCCACCGACCTCCTCAGCCGCATTGACAAACAGCACGGAATCCACACCATCGAGTGGGCTGAGAAGATTGGCCTCGGAACCCGCAAATACACATTGGTAAGTATCGATAAATAAAAAAAAAACTATATCCTTATGAATATTTTGATTTTACAAGGCTCGCCGAGAGCCAACGGCAACACCGCATGGATGGCGGAAGAGTATAAGAAAGCTGCCGAGGCAGCAGGTCACAAAGTGACGCTGGTGGACGTTGCGAAGAAGAAGATTGCAGGCTGTCTGGCTTGCGAGTACTGCCATAACAAGGGAAATGGAGCCTGCATCCAGAAGGATGACATGCAGGAACTCTATCCGCTGATGGCGGAAGCGGAGGCACTTGTATTGGCCGCCCCCATCTACTACTTCACGCTCTGCGCCCAGATACAGCTTCCCATCCAGCGCATGTACTGCGTGAACAAGCCTGCCAAGGTCAAGAAGATGGCGCTTCTGATGTCATCCCACTCGCCCAAAGTCTATGATGGAGCAGTCGCCGAAGTGTGCGACATCTGCAACTACTGGAGCGTGGAGAATATGGGCTATGTCAGCGCAAAAATCGACGAGCAGAAGACCGATGCCACGCTGAAAAAAATCCAGGCATTGGTGGAGAAAGTGTAGTGCATGAAACGATTCGCTTTGGTAATACCCGTTCTCTTGCTTTTGGCAGGATGCGGCGGAGATAAAAAAGGAGAAAGTATGTCGATAACAGTCAATCTGAGGTACACCGGCACCGACGGCAACGCCCTTAAATTCGCCGAGGAGATGGTTTCCAGCGGCACCGTGGATGCCATCTGAAACAATCATGGAAATAACGGTAGAAGACTTTGACAAGGTGGATGTGCGCATCGGCACGATTGTGGCGGTGGACATCAACAAGAAAGCCCGCCATCCGGCCTACAAGCTCACGGTGGATTTGGGCGAGGAACTCGGCACCAAGACCTCGTCGGCGCAAATCACCGACCTCTACACCCCCGAGCAGCTCCTTGGACGGCAGGCGGTGTTCTGCGTCAACCTCAAGCCGATGCACATCGGAAGCGTGAAGAGCGAAGTCCGCATCCTCGGCAGCGAAAGCGAAGGCGGCGTGGTGCTGCTGCAACCGACAATGCAAGTGAAAAACGGAGACAAGATATTCTGACATGCCCGAACTGACCCAAATACTGACCATCTACCTTGTCACCATCAACGTGGCCACGTTCTTCGTGTACGGCCTCGACAAGTGGAAGGCCAAACAGTCCAGGTGGCGCGTCAGGGAGGCGGCTCTGCTTCTGCTGGCCGTCCCCGGAGGCAGCATAGGGGCATGGCTGGGAATGAAGGGGATGATCCTGTGAAACCAAAATTGGAAATAGAATGAAAGTACTGCTGATAAACGGAAGTTCGCGCGCCAAAGGCAACACGCGGATTGCATTGGAAGAGGTCGCGAAGACCTTGAAGGAAAACGGAATAGATTACGAGATTGCCGGTATCGGCACCAAGGCGGTGCATGGCTGCATAGCCTGTCTCCGCTGCCGCGACCTTGGACGCTGCGTCTTCGACGACGACCAGTGCAACGCCTTCGCGGAGAAGCTGGCCGAGAGCGATGCCATAGTGGTGGGTACGCCCACATACTACGGCCAGCCCAACGGAGCCTTGCTCGCCCTGATGCAGAGGGTGTTCTACTCACGCCCCGACCTCGCGCAGAACAAGCCAGCTGCGGGCGTGGCCGTCTGCCGCCGTGGAGGAGCCACGGCTGCGCTGCAGTCGCTGAATATGATGTTCCAGCTGCTCAACATGCCGATGGTCACGTCCCAGTACTGGAACATCGTCTACGGACTCGAGCAGGGGCAGGCGGCACTCGACACGGAGGGTATGCAGACCATGCGCACGCTTGGCAACAACATGGCCTTCCTGCTGAAACGCATCCACTCCGAGGAGCCGGTGCAGTACCCAGAAAGGGAGGCATGGGAGCCGATGCATTTTATCAGATAATTGAAAGAAACCATGAACAACCATTCCTGGAATATTGACACCGAGTTGACCGGCAGGCTGATGCGTCTTGTCGAAGAGGAGGATTGATTCCGATGTCACCGCCGACCTCTGCGATGGTTGCCGAGCCTGCATAGAGGCTTGTCCGTGCGGTGCGTTGTCGGAAGGGGGATATGATGCCGAGCGTTGCCGCCAGTACCGCGACAACCCCGGACATCAGGAGCGTGCCTCCACCCACACCGTGATGAAGTGTATGCGCTGCATGACTTCCTGCGACAAGAAACGAATCAAAGAGGCAATAAAACAAATCAAAGACACAATAAAATGAAGAAAGCACTATTCCTCGCTGTTGCGGCGCTGATGTTCGCCGCCTGCGGAACGAAAGAGAAAAAGACCGACATGAAGTACCGACCGTTGGGTAACACCGGCCTCATGGTCAGCGAAATAAGTATCGGATGCGGCGGATTCGAGAAACTCGACAGCGCGGCATCGCTGGAGCTGATGACGATGGCGCTCGACAGCGGCATGAACTATATCGACCTCTACGACTGCACGCCCGTGACGCGTTCCAATATCGGCTACGCCCTGCAGGGTCGCCGTGACGAGATGATTATCCAAGGCCATATTGGAACCATCTACAAAGACGGCCAGCACTGCCGCACCCGTGACGTGGAGGAGTGCAAAGCCAGTTTCCAAGACCTCCTTGGTCGTCTCCATACCGACCATATCGAGGTGGGCATGATACATATCACCGACAGCCGCGAGGAATGGGAGGAGATTCAGAACTCGCCCTTCCTCGACTATGTATTCCAACTCAAGAAAGAGGGAAAAATCAAGCATATTGGCCTCAGCAGCCACAATGCGGAAGTTGCTCTGATGGCTGCCAAGAGCGGCTGGGTGGAGGTGATAATGTTCTCCCTCAACCCCGCCTTCGACCGTCTGCGCGGAGGTGCCATCCCGTGGGAGAAGGGTGCGATGGACAACCTGCAGGCCGGCATCGACCCCGTGCGGGTGGAGTTCTACGACTACTGCGCCACACACAATATCGCTGTGACGGTGATGAAGACCTTCGGAGGCGGAGGCCGTCTGCTGGATGAGAAGACCTCGCCCCTCGGAGTGGCCTATACTCCGGAACAGTGCATCGCCTACTGCCTCGCCAAGCCGTGCATCTCCACCTGCATCCTCGGTATCGACAACCTCGATGAGCTGAAGGCCGACCTTCACTGGATGCACGCCACCGATGCGGAGAAGGACTATACCGCCGTCGGCAAGAAGGAGCAGGCCAAACAGGAGGGCGGATGCACCTATTGCAACCATTGCTCCCCCTGCACCCAGGGCATTCCCATCGCCAAAGTCAACGAACTGCTCGACAAAGCGGAGACCGACGGCTTGACTCCCGAATTGCAGGCCAAGTATGACACGCTCCCCCACCATGCCGGTGAATGCACCCATTGCGGTGCCTGTATGAGCCGCTGCCCCTTCGGAGTGGACATCCCTGCGAAGATGGATAAGGCCAGGGAGGTGTTTGGGAAGTAAAAGACAAAACAATAGAGATATGACACACGGACATGAAGTCCTTGCCATGATGCAGGGACACAGCTATACGGAGAAGAGCCTTCTTGAGGCCATCATCGCCAAGTTCGGCGCGGATGAGCGCTTCTACACCTGCAGCGCGGACAACCTCACCGCCCAGGGGCTGATAGACTTCCTCAAGGAACACGGCAAGTTCATGCCGATGGAGGACGGCTTCACGGTAGACACCACCAAAGTTTGCGACAACGAATAGAGATTAAACTACCGATTATGATAGACTAAATCATAGAATACAACAAGCGTTTCGTGGCGGAGAAAGGCTACGAGCGTTACCGGACGGACAAGTACCCTGGCAAAATAATTGGTGTAAAGACAGAAAGGTTGTTTCCATTCCGTATGACACAGAAAGTGAGGGTACATCCCGTTCAGATGGATGTTCTGTGTGTAATCCAGAAGAGTTTCGGCTGCGGTTTCGCGGCAATAGAGGTGCTTCATTGTGACAAGTGCAGCAAGAAGAAAGAGTGGAACAAATTTGACATGGTTACAGACGGAGATCTCGATTGCCCGTGTGGAGGTATGTACACCGATGATGCTCCCATACGATGCCCCAAGTGCAAGTCATTGATAGATGAAAAGACATTGGATGAGGGAATTGTGATGATGTGGGATTAGTGTGGAATAATACACCCTAATCTCCAAAATTTGCACATTTCACCATCTTATTCTCTAAAATTTGTAATTTACTTTCGTATATTCTCTAAAATTTGTATATTTATATTTCCAACTATAAAAATATTATTTTTTTTGTAGTTTGAAATATAAATCGTATCTTTGCATTGTCAAACAAAATATAATAATTATGGATATATCTGATATTCAGCCATTATACGATACGTTTTATCGCAAAATCGACAAAATTAGTCTTCGATTCAAGAGGTATTTGTACGACCAGATACATTGGAATGCAAGAATCATTGGCATAAAAGGAGCTCGCGGCGTTGGCAAAACGACAATGCTGCTGCAACATATACGAGAGAATTATTCCGACATCAGCAAGACCCTGTATGCTTCCCTCGATGACCTTTGGTTTTCCTCCCATTCTCTTATTGACCTTGTGGATTGGGCAGACCGTCACGGAATCACACGTTTGTACCTTGACGAAGTTCACCGCTATGAGAACTGGTCTCAGACCTTGAAGAATATCTACGATAACTATCCAGACATGGGCATAATCTATACCAGCAGCTCCATATTGATTATGGATAATGCAAAGGTGGATTTATCCCGCCGACAGACCGTCTACACGCTTTATGGGCTGTCGTTCCGAGAGTACCTGGCTTTCGAGGATGTTGTGCACATCGATCCCGTTCCGTTTGATGAACTGCTCGAGACACATGTGCAGAAAGCAATGCAGATTGTCAAGAACGTGAAGATTGCCCCTTTGTTTGAGGGCTATCTGGAGCATGGGTATTATCCTTTTTATAAAGAGATGCCAGAGGATTTCCAAAGTCGGTTGAGGGATGCTGTTTCTACCGTTATCGACAACGACCTTCCTTCCGTGGAGAATGTCTCGTTTGAAACTATCCAAAAGGTTCGCAGACTGTTGATGATAATCAGTGAGCGTGTTCCGTTTGAACCTAACATGTCCGAGCTTTGGAAACAACTCTCTACAAACAACGAACTTGGACTCAGGATGCTCTATGCGCTCGACAAGGCACAGATTCTGACGCTTCTCACTTCCAAGGTAAAGAACTACAAGTACCTGTACAAGCCGGACAAGATATTCCTCAACAACCCAAACCTTATGCACGTCCTTTGCCCCAGGGTGGACAAGGGAAATGAGAGGGAAACTTTCTTTGCGAGCCAGCTGCAAGCAACCACCGACATCAAGCATCCCAAGCAGGGCGACTTCCTTGTGGCGGACAAATACCTTTTTGAAGTTGGAGGGAAAAACAAGACATTTGATCAGATAGCCGATATGCCGGACAGTTATCTTGCTGTGGACGATACGGAAATTGGTCATGGATGCCGTATTCCTTTGTGGTTGTTTGGACTGACCTATTAGCAAAAAAAGAGGTGTGGCTCTCCATCCTGCTGGCCGCTGCGGTGGCGCTCCGCCTCTATCTGACGAGTGAATGAAAGTATATTTTAATAAACTTTTTCTTTTACATTAAGAAAAAATTGTATTTTTGTACCATAAAAGTTTATTATAATAAACCTCTATGGTATTGAGTGACACAATAAAAGAGCGTCGTGCGCAACTGAAAATTTCGCAGATTGACCTTGCGGAGATGGCTGGCGTAAGCCTCGCCACGGTGAAGGATATTGAGCGCGGAAAAGGAAACCCGTGCCTCCAGACGGTGGAAAAGATCCTTGCCGTCCTGGGCATGGTGGTTGTATATCAGTTGAGGCAGACGATATAGGAGATTAGCGTATGCGACAGTTGGAAATCTTATGGAATGGCGTGAATGCCGGCACCCTGACGGAACAGCTTCCTGGCAAGGGCTACCGCTTTGAGTATGCGCCGTCATATCTTGTAGGTGACAATCCACACATCTCGGTGACATTGCCGAAAAAGGAGGCCTCGTTTGAAAGCGACAGATTGTTCCCGTTTTTCGCCAACATGCTGCCGGAAGGAGCGTTGCGCCGTGTTGTGTGCCGACAGCACCATGTGGACGAGAACGACCTGTTTGGTATTCTCTGCGTCATGTCGGATGCCGATACCATCGGGGCGGTAAACGCAAAGGAGGTGAAAAATGAAGAATAACCCGTTGTTTGACAAGGGTCGTGTGTCGCTGGCACTCGACTTCAACCTCGACGAGCGTCACCACACGGACGAGATGACCCATGCCATGCAGCTCATCTCGGTATCGGGAGTGCAGGAGAAGTTCCCCGCTGTGGTGGATGGCGGCAAGATACGTCTCGCCAGGGATGGGGAACGCTCCACACACATTCTGAAACCGGCTCCGTGGGATGCCACCCTCAACGAGAACTGGCAGATTCCCGCCAACGAGCATCTGACAATGCAGATAGCCTCACTGGTGTACGGCATTGCCACAGCCGCCAACGGACTCTGCTCCACTCCCAGCGGACATCCCGTCTATATCATCCGCCGTTTCGACATCAGCCCCGACGGAACGAAATATCCCATGGAGGATATGGCCACTTTGATTGGCAAGAGCGAGGCCGATGGCGGCACGGTGTTCAAATACCACGGCTCCTATATGGAGATTGCCGAGGCCATACGCCGCTATATCGAGGCATGGATGGTCGAGATGGAGCGTTTCTTCGAGCTGGTGGTGTTCAACTACATATACGCCAACGGCGACGCCCATCTGAAAAATTTCTCCATCATCCGCTATGCTGATGACTACCGGCTCACACCGGCCTACGACCTGATGAATACCGCCCTCCATGTGCGTGACGAGGATTTAGCCCTCTCGGACGGTCTGTCTCCCGCCATACCGAAGAGCGATGCTTATTCCCGAACAGGCCATCCGTGCCGTCAGGACTTTGAATGGTTCGGAAAGGAGATAGGACTTGTCGAGACCCGTGTGCGCCGCATCCTCGACAAGTACACATCCATTCCCGACATGACGCAGCAGCTCGTGCAGGGCAGCCAGCTGACGGAGAAACTTGGGCGCAGCTATCTGCACATCGTCGGTGAGCGCATCAGCAGGTTCAACCGTATTGACAAAGAAACGAACAACAGATCGGTCCCGTGCTGGCCGGTATCGATAAGATGAAAACCTTCCGCATCCACGTCACGCGGCGGTCGGTGAATCTTATCAACGAGCTGCGGAACTACACGTGGGAGAGGGACAAGGACGGCAACTTCGTCAATGCTCCTATCGATGCCTTCAACCACGCTATCGACGCGGTGGGGTATTATGTGCTCGTGAAGCTGCTCGGTCGCATCCTCAAGACCGTTAGGATTACTGCAGACGACATTCTTTACTAATCCGGAAAAAGTGTCATTTTTTCTCAAAAAAGCTCGGAAAAAGTGTCATTTCTTCACCGCTAACTGGATTGTATGGTAGAAAAAATGTAAAAAACATTTTTGTATATCGTAGAAAAAATGTAATTTTGCAGTCGTCATTCGTACAGAAAAATGTAAATATTCTATATGAAACGATTGTTATATAAAGAGTTACTGCTTTGGAAAGAAAGTAAGGACAGAAAGCCGCTTATCTTGAATGGAGCGAGACAGGTGGGGAAAACGTGGCTTCTGCAATCCTTCGGTGAGTCGGAATACAAAAAAATGGCGTACATCAGCTGCGAGAAACTCTCCGGCCTTGAATCTGTGTTCGCGGACTTCGATACCAGGCGTATCGTCAGGGCGTTGTCGGCAATCTCCCATGTGGACATCACGCCATCGGACACGTTGGTCATCATCGACGAGGTTCAGGAGTATCCGCGTGCTTTGACCGCTCTGAAATACTTCTGTGAGGATGCTCCCGAATACCACATTGCCGTTGCCGGTTCCCTGCTGGGTGTAACATTGCACAGAGGTGTTTCTTTCCCCGTCGGCAAGGTTGACATCCTCCAGCTTTACCCCATGACATTCTCGGAGTTCGTCGAGGCTGTGGACGGTGAACAGTCCGCCGAGGTTCTTCGGAGCGGTGACTGGCCTCTCATAGGTTCGCTGCACTCCCATTATGTTGAACTGCTCCGGCAATATTATTTCGTCGGCGGAATGCCTGGAGCCGTTTCTTCCTACTGCGAAGGGGCAGGGCCTGCCGCCGTAAGCAAGATACTTCAGCGTATCTTGCAGGGATATGCGGATGATTTCTCCAAACATGCCGACAACAAGGAAGTTCCGCGCATCAAAATGATATGGGAAGGCATACCGCGCAGCCTTGCCAAAGAGAACAAGAAGTTCCGGTACAAGGACATCCAGACAGGAGGCAGGGCCTCGCAGTTTGAGATTGCACTCCAGTGGCTGATGGACACCGGCCTCGCCTACAAGGTGAACAGAATCACCGAACCGAGGATGCCGCTGAAATTCTACGAGGAGTCATCCATATTCAAACTGTTTATGCTGGATGTGGGATTGCTCGGCCAGCAGATGCTTGTTCCTGCGGAGAATGTGCTTGTCGGTGACAATATTTTCTCCGAGTATAAGGGTGCGTTCACCGAACAGTATGTGTTCTCACAAATGGCCACAACGGAGATACCCATTCATTATTTCAGCAGCAACGATTCGAGGGTGGAGGTGGATTTTGTAGTCCAGATTGGGAGCGACATCATCCCGATTGAGGCAAAGTCCGAGGAGAACGCGAGGTCTAAATCTTTGAAGACGTATGTCGACAAGTACCCTGGCTTGAAAGGTGTCAGGTTCTCCATGAAGCCTTACATCGACCAAGGCTGGATGGAAAACATCCCGCTGTATGCAGTGGAAACATTCGTGAACAAGAAAAAGGGCATGAGAATATGACCGTCAAGTTTGAAGAATCAATACATAAAGACCTGCTCCAGTACCTTGTAGGTATAGGTAAAGTCGATGAGCGGCTTCCCGAATGCCCCGATGTGACGGACAAATGGGAGTCCATAGGCAGCTCCTATATCCCCGACGGCGCGCGTGAGTACCGCGACTATCCCGTGGCCAGTCTCGGCTGGATGATGTACATCGGAATGGCCGTGGCCAAGTTGTGGGATGACGAATGGGAGATATACTCCCAAATAGAAGACCTCTATCTTTATATGCGTGACAAACGCGGCTATGATTCCCTGGACGAGTACATCTGCGAGGACGTGCTGATGGTGCGCGGGGAGGAATATGAGGAGTTGGCACAGGTGGTCAGCGAGTGCGCCACCCGTGTGAACTTCGACCTCATACGCGAACAGATAGAGCCAGGCACCAAGGAGGCTTTCGACGGCTATGTGACGTGCCTGCGGCAGCTCTACCTCTTCGGAATGGCCATGCAGCTCAAACGGATGGGGTATCACATGGGAAGGGTTCGTTAGGGGATGAAGACTACGGAAACCATAGGAGGACGCGGCTGCACCATCTACACAACGGACGGTGCGGAGATCCTTTTGTTACAGCCCGTGGATGACCACGACCAAAGCCTTCTGGACAGCGAGGTGGAACTGATACAGAGCCTCACGGAGAGACCGTTCATCCTCGTGGCCTTAGGTATCAAGGACTGGTCGTCGGAACTCACCCCGTGGCCAGCACCGCCGACCTTCGGCAAACAGCCCTTCGGCGAGGGCGCGGAAGACACGCTCGGATATTTCAAAGACACGCTGTTACCCTCCTTGACGGAACGCTGGGGCGATATGAAGGTTATCCTCGGCGGCTATTCATTGGCCGGTCTGTTCCCCCTATGGGCAGGATATAACTCTGAACTGTGTGACGGCATCGCTGCAGCTTCCCCGTCGGTGTGGTATCCGAGATGGACGGAATACATAGAAGGAAAGGCGATGCACAGCAAGGCCGTCTATCTGAGTCTGGGAGACCGAGAGTTCCGCACCAAGAACCCCGTTAGAGGGGAACGCGACCGAAGTGGAGCGAACCCATCTAACATGGACGATGCCATACGCTTGCAGCACGAACTCATTTCCGCCCAGGCCATTGCCACAACGCTTGAGTGGAACCCTGGCGGCCACTTCGTCGACTCGGAGAAGCGGATGGCGAAAGCCTTCGGGTGGGTGGTGGAAAATATGTAGTTCATATTATGTTGTTGTATATCAGCAGGTAAAATCTTTTTACCATATTGAAGGCATCTTCCGAGGTCAAAATTGCGAAAAAAAGGCTCTTGGATCCCGTTTTTTAATCGTGGATTTTCCGGATTGAAGTAGGCTGAAAAATTTTTTCAAGGTATTTTCATCTAAAAATACATCATTTCCAAGCCACGTTTTTGACCTGTCCGAAGAGCAAAAAAATGCTTTTTGTACTGCGTTTGTTCGGATTTGGATTGTATAATGCTGCATTTTAATCATTTGCAGAGGTTGTAAATCGAGTTGAATCCATTTCGGATTTTGTTAATCTGATTTCTCGATTTAGAATCGATTTAATCTCGATTTAGAATTGTAAATGATTGAAAATAAATTTGTACGTATCAAAACTTTACTTATCTTTGCCGGCGAGATACCAAAAAATGAACAATTATGGAAATATACAAAGCACTTAGCCGATGGGACTCATTCGCCGCTCTCCTTTCATTAAGGAAAGGACGTTTCCCGATGCCAAAGAACGGAGGCAGTTATGTGGTAGAGAAGTCTGATGATGTGAAGAGCATGGAGAAACTGGAGGATTTCCTTAACAGTAATATGCACCTTGACCGGCTCATAAAGGTGAAGCACTCCTGGGTTAGCCCGTTGGACAAGGGAGGTGATGGCAAGCGTTTTTATGAGATAGAGGGGATAAAGGGCAAAGTATACGAGTGGAGAGATTTCAGCGAGACATTGGAACTGCCCAATATCAAACGCAGACAAAAACCGGATAGGTCTGGTGCAAATGGCAAGGAGGTCGCTGCCGCGAAGAAAAGACAGAATCTTGTTCTCCGGTTCAGAAAACAATACCCTCATGTGCGGGAGAACATTATTAGGCAGATGGTTGACAGGGAGATGACAAGGCTGGCAGTATAGGGAGAGACCATAGTTTGAGAATATAGACAGATGCACCGCTGTGAAGTAGGGCATCAGCCTGGTCGGGAAGAGATTCCTTCCCAGGCACAATGCACGATAGTGTGCAGAAACAACAAAACGTAATGTTATGTTTATAACAATTGCCCTCGTATTGGCCTTCCTCGCGGAGGGTTTCAAGGACATGACCGGTGACGGCTTCTTTAAGATGAAGTAAATAGTAGACCGTCTGTCGGTCGTTGTAAGTTAAGGTGATGGAAAGTACCCAAAGGTGTATGCATTCTGGGTGCTTTTTTTTAGCAATTAGTTGCAAAGTACAGCAAATTGTAACGGCGAGTCTTCATCTTTGTTAGCAGCCCATCATGCGTGTGCGTGGTGGGCATTTTTTGTGTGTGCCTTAGCAGAGGTGTGTGTGGTATACTTTCGGCTACAATATGGTATACTTTTCGATTATTATGGCGGTTTTAACGCCTTAAATCAGTGGTTTACATACCAATGCCTGTTTGCAATACAATACTGCGTCAAAATGACGCAAAATTTATGTTTTGAATAGCCATGAGAGGCTATTTTTGTGTCGTAACCTAACCGATAATGAAAAATATTTCAGTACACTTAACTTTGTGTTTCAATTTGTTGCAAATTTTTTGCGTCAAAATGACGCAAAATATTTTGTCAGTTTGAAAATAAGTTGTATTTTTGCGTCAAAATGACACAAGAATGAACTCTGAAAAACATACTGACGGCTACACTTACAAATATCCCCATCCGGCGGTGACTACCGACTGCGTGGTGTTCGGTTTCGACGGCAAAGAACTCAAGGTTCTCCTCATCGAGCGCGGTCTTGATCCCTACAAAGGCATGTGGGCGTTCCCTGGCGGATTCCTTCGTATGGACGAGACGGCAGAAGAGTGTGCCAGACGCGAACTCAGGGAGGAGACCGGCTTGGAACTTGACAAGGTGAGAGAACTCGGAAGCTTCTCCGGCGTCGACCGTGACCCGCGCGAGCGCGTTATATCCATTGCATATTACTCTTTGGCTTGTCATTCCGATGTGAAGGGCGGCGACGACGCGGCCAAGGCCAAGTGGTGGGCTATCGACGATATTCCGCAGCTGGCTTTCGACCACGACTATATCCTCCGCAAGGCCATGAAGCGCATCCGTCAGGACATCCACTTCGAGCCGGTGGGATTCGACCTGCTGGACAAGGAGTTCACCATCTCGGAGCTGCAGCGTCTCTATGAGAGTATCCTCGGCGTGCATTTCGACCGCCGCAACTTCCTCCGCAAGATGATACAGACCGGCGTACTTCTGGAAGTCGAGGAGGACGATATGCCCAGACCATCCTATTATGGCAAGCGGAAGGAGATGAAACGAATGGACATCGACGACCTCTTTGATGGTTCTGTTGCAGAGGCTTCCATGCCATACGTTGTTCCCAACCAGGTATGTCAACAGTTTTGTATGGAAGAATCGGATGAGGCTCCGGCCAGCGCTTCCGACCGTATTCACCGTATCCATGACCTTCTGAAAAACAATACAATAGCGGAGGAGACGTGTGAGGCTGTTGTATGTGAGTCGGAACGTCCGGCGGCACGCAAGAAGAAGCTCTACCGCTTCAATCAGGAAAAATATGACCGAATGAAGGAGGACGGCAATTTCCGTCTGGAGTTCTGAAGAAACATAGATAAGTATAAGTAACCAAAAATTAGAAATATAATTAAATTATTCGATAGGGCGCGACTTGTCGTGTCAGCGTAAAGAACACCCTTTTTATTAACCCAAAATTTCACAGATATGGAAACTATCATCAGAACCAAGGTATTCAATCTCATTATTCTCGACAAGAGCGGCTCTATGTCCTCCATTGCCAAAGCAGCCATTGCCGGTTTCAACGAGACCGTCGGAGGCATCCGCTCTGCACAGAAGCAGTTCGCCGACACACAGGAGCATTATGTCAGCCTGCTTCCCTTCTGCGCCTGCTCTATGGAGTATGTCTATGACTGTGTTCCCGTGGAGAAGGTCAAGAATCTCACATCCAAGGACTACCAGCCCTGCTGCGGAACACCGCTCTACGATGCCATGGGCAAGGGTATTAACGACCTCTACAAGAAGACCAAGGATATGGAGAACGCCACCGTTGTCGTGACCATCATCACCGACGGTATGGAGAATGCCTCCCATGAGTACAGCGGCAAGGCCATCAAAGCCCTCGTAGACAAGATGCGTGATGACCACGGTTGGAACTTCGCCTACATTGGCACCAACCAGGACGTGGAGTCCGTGGCCATCAACCTGTCTATCACCAACTCTTTCTTCTTCGAGGACACCGAGGAGGGTATGACGAAGGCTTGGGAGCGCGAGCGCAAATCCAAACAGCGCATGTACAGCCGCCTTGACGAGGCCGCTTGCTACTGCTGTGATTCGGCGGAACCAATGTCAGCAGAGGAGCGTAAAAGACACATACATGACGTGCTTCGTAAGAATAAGAACTATCAGGAGTCCAGCGAGTTCGCGCACCGCGTTACCCCCAACCACATCAAGGCATTGAAGCCTGGTCAGGTGTTCGTCTTTGGAAGCAACGGAATGGGTGCACATGGCGGAGGAGCCGCACTTGCCGCTGTGAAGCACTTCGGGGCTGTCATGGGACAGGCCGAGGGAATGCAGGGCAACAGCTACGCCATCAACTCGATGGACGGTTTGAAGGTGCTGCAGGAGCAGGCCGAGCGCTTCATCCACTATGCCAAGGAGCATCCGGAGCGCACTTTCCTCGTCACCGCCATCGGATGCGGCATCGCAGGTTACACGCCGGAACAGGTGGCTCCGCTGTTTGTCAAGGCTGTTGATGTTGAGAACATTTGGCTCCCGAAGTCGTTCTGGGATGAATTGTTCTAACTTTAATACATTATTGCTATGAATCCAGACAGAGACAAGCCAGGACATTGGAACCTCCGCAAAGGCCACGTGGATGAAATCAGCGAGCAGCGTCTGACGGAGACGATGGAGATGCTGCAACGGGTGGCCGACAATACCAACACCGACCTTGAAGACGTGATAAGCGTCTATAATGCAGCCTCCCGAAACCGTCTCACGGAAGTATTACTGGACAGCGGCGATGCCTTCGACTGGGCCGTGGATGACATCAAGGAGTGGAAGAAAGAACACGAATACACCAAAGTTATGCTCGCCGGTGACTATAATGCCGACGAAGTCAGAGTAAAG
This sequence comes from Bacteroidales bacterium, assembly GCA_017448905.1. Classification (GTDB taxonomy): domain Bacteria; phylum Bacteroidota; class Bacteroidia; order Bacteroidales; family P3; genus Colimorpha. The sequence continues at coordinate 74,096 of JAFSKP010000060.1, forward strand.
ATGATAAATGACGATTAAAACCAGACAATTATGATAGGAGCAATTATAGGCGACATAGTAGGGTCGCGATTTGAATTTCACAACCACCGCTCGACAGAGTTCGAGTTCTTCCACCCCGACTGCACCTTCACCGATGACACGGTGATGACGGTGGCCGTGGCGGATGCCATTATGAATGGCCGTCCTTTCGGGGAGGTGATGCACGAGTATGGCCGCAAGTACCCCAACCGTGGTTATGGCGGACGGTTCTTCAACTGGCTGCTTTCCAAAACACCGAAGCCCTACAATTCCTTCGGCAACGGTTCGGCCATGCGTGTTTCCCCGTGTGCTTATCTTGCCAAAGGCAACCGCGAGTGGGCTCTAACGTGGGCAACAGCCTCCGCAGTCTGTACCCACAACCACCCAGAGGGTGTAAAAGGAGCGATGGCTATTACCGACTGCATCTTGTTGGCACAGCAACACGTATCAAAGGATGAGATACGAAAAATCGCCGAGGAACTATATGATTACGACATGGACTTCACTATCGACCAGATACGTCCGAGGTTCGGGTTCAACGAGACGTGCCAAAAGACTGTTCCGCAGGCCATTGAATGCTTCCTGGAGAGCCATGACTTTGAGAGTGCTATCCGCATTGCCATCTCGCTCGGAGGCGACAGCGATACAATTGCCAACATTACGGGCGGTATGGCGGAGGCTTATTACGGAGTGCCGGAGGATATGGTTGTCAAAGCCATGTCTATGTTGCCAGAAGAGATGCGGAGTGTTGTGAAGGCGATGTATGAATAAGTTGCCCGTTTGGGCAATAAAAATCGCTTTCCTGCGTTATTTCAGAGTATTAGACAATAGATTATGACCACAAAAGACAAGATACTGGAACTTCTCGACAAGACCGACCGCCAGGGTATCGATGAGGTGATGGACTGGCTGAAAGGCAGCGGCTTCTTCATGGCTCCTGCTTCCACCAACTTCCACGGCAACTACGAAGGTGGTCTGGCCGACCATTCCCTCAACGTGTACACCGCAGCCATGCGTTTGCGTTCAACGGCATTGAGTCTCAATCCAACGTTGGAGAGCGAGCTGCCGGAGGATAGTGTTACCATCGCCACCCTGCTGCACGACATCTGCAAGGCTGATGTGTACAAGGAAATCACCAAGAAGCGCCAGAACAGTTTCGGACGCTGGGAGGAATACCAGGGCTATACGGTGGATTACAGCAACTTTCCCCTTGGCCATGGCGAGAAGAGCGTCATCATTCTGCTCCGTTTGGGTTTGGACTTGACCGATGCCGAGATAGCTGCCATCCGCTGGCACATGACGGCTTGGGATTTGCCCTTCCAGAGCCGTGAGGCGTTGGGCAACATCAACGCAGCCAAAGACAAATACCCGTTGTGCGCCTTGGTTCAGTTGGCCGATGGCTTTGCCTCGTCGCTGATGGAAGACACTGTAAAAAACTAACAACGTAAACCAGCACAGAACCGATTTCGTGTCTGGGTGTTAGCTGGTGAGTCTTTATAGTATCTCATCAAGGCGAGTGGGTGGGTGAATGAGTTAGCGTCAAACTCCTTGTCAAGATAGTCGGCAGCATGATTCACGACAGCCTCGCTAAAAAAGGCTTCTGCCTTATCCCTAAAATCGGATGACTTCGCCAGTTTACCGAAACCGAGGTATATGGGGGCTTTGATACTGACTATATCGTGCTTGAAAATGGTGTCGTTAATCTCTCCGAGCATCGCAAGTTCCTTGTTCGTCTTCAAGGCTTTGCCCAAGTCCTGCTCTTTCAGATAGAACAGATTGAATATCTGGATTACTCCGTTCAGTTGCATCTTGTCCGGCACATTGTAGTACAAGGCAAACAACTCGGCCACGCAATACATTGTCTGGTCGCCCTTGAACTCAAACCACTCCTTTCCTTCATCGCCAGGATATTCAAATGCAGCCAAATTAGCAAGCAAAGAAGAGTCTGTAATGCTGATGTCTTTCCCGTTTTTGAAGTTTGCGCTTCCTGGGTTCTTCATCACGACGGAGCCGATGATGTCCCATGAGTTTCCAAACTGGAGCAATGTGCGCCAGCGATAACCGTTCCCGCAATCGTCAATGGCCTGATAATGTGTGTAGACTTTCATGCCTTTTGACCGCTTTATCTTGAATTTCTTAATATTCCGTCGGCTGCATCACGATGTCGTTTGCGTATCGAGTTGGCGAGGAATACCGGTTCAACCACACGGATGCCTGGCCCAAACCCAAGGAACGCACGTATCAATTCCGGATTTATGATGACGTTGATTTCAAACAACATCTCTCCATTGTCGGTTTGCTCTAAAAGGGTTTGGGAACAATGGATGGGTTTGGTAAGGAAATAAGGCGCGTCCTCTGTGGATGCCCAGAACTTTACGGTCGTTGTCTTGCTTGACAGGTCGCGAGACACGCCCACCATCTCGGAGAAATATTTCTCGGCATCGAAATTCTTTGGCACGTTGTTCGGCTCGTCAGAAAGTGTTTCAATGCTGCCTATACGGTCAAGAGCGAGAGTGAGGAGCTTTTTCGGATTGTCTTTCCGTCTTCCTACAACGAACCATCTGTTGTTGAACTCTTTCAGCACATAGGGATAGAATACGAATGAAGAGGGCTTTATGGCTCGGAATGACTGGTATTCGTACTTTTGTGCATGGCCTCGGCGCAGGGCATCATATATCACTGGGACAAAGTTCAACCCCTTCAATCGCTCGTTGCTCTCCATCATTATCAAAGCCTTGCTGTTCGCTGTGGCAAGGTTCACCTGGTCTTCAAGTCTGCTCACCAGGTCTGCGATGCCGGCCATTGCGGGGAAGCCTACCAGTTGCTTCAACACCCCCACGGCTCCCGACAACTCGTCCAGGTCATGTTCCGTAAGCGGACTGTGCATGATACTGTAGTCAGGATCTTCGTATGTGTAGTATTTGTTATCCACCACGATGATAGGAGCGTTGTAGCCGAGACGGTCGCTGCGCATAGTCTGGATGTCGAGCTGGATGGTGCGTCGGCTGATACCCTTGCGGATGCCCTCGTATTCATACAGCGCATCGGAGCAGGCTTCGATAAGGTCGTCAAGCGTCCATTGCCGGTAGCGGTTGCAGAGGCAATGGTCTATGGTCTTGTAGCGCAGCAGCGCATTGCGGTTGACAGGCATAGTGTTGTGTTTTTCGTGGTGCAAAGATACGCAATTATTCTGGAACTGGTATGATGGGTAGCCGTCAGATTGCTGCCTTTTGAAGCATTATAATGAAAAATTTTGCATTTTATCATATTGATATTCAATAGTATAAAAAATTTTTCAAAAATATTTTCAAAGTACGCAAAAAGATTGCGCACCGACTATAGTATCTTTGCACCGAGAAAACGAAAACAGAAGTTCTTTGATAGATTGACCACATGAAAGGTGACGGTTGCCGTAGCGGGGAGTTACTTCGTTTGCTAAACCGGCAAGGTCTGAAACCACCGTTGGATTATTCCAAAAGTCTCCCTGCGTCTGTTTCACCGTTGCCTTGTTATAAGGTGGAGTTGCCGTAGTGGAGGATTACTTCGTCCCAGAGCCCGTGAGTCGAATGACTCGGATGGGCAGTTAGAAGCCTCCATGAATGTCGCACTTCACCTTTATGAATTAGGCAAGTGCTGTAGGTAAGACTTCCATCGGTCTGTAAAACCTCTTGTGTCGCGGGTTGTCGGCAGAGCCGACGCCATAGCACGATTCCCGTCGAGGCTTGTCCTCGTAGCTCAGCTGGTAGAGCAAAGTTTATTGTCTTTCCGTCCGTTGCCTTGCTTTTACAACAAACAGAATGCCGTAGGATACGGATACTTCGCGCCTCTTTAGGGGATGTTTTTGGCGATTCCCCGACCGTTATCTGCCTGTCGCTTCTGCTTTTCTTCAAGGTCGCCGCATACCGCAGCACCTTGGATAGAAACGGTTGCCGTAGTGAAGAGTTACTTCATTTGGAATCAGCAAAGTCCGTCCGACTGAAACTCGGACATCATAAGCCTCTCCACGCCCGTTGCACCGTTTTCTTTGAAAACCTATGTTTAACAATATATACGTTACGAAGATGAATTACAATTCGATGCTGAAAGAAGAGAATGTCGTCCAGAACCATGAGGGAGCCAGGGCTTACGCCATGTCCCCCGAGCTGGAGCTTTACACCGCCGTTGTGACTGCCTCGTTGAGTGACACATTCTATGAGAAGCAGGATGAGCGGGTGAACCGTATCTCGGAACTCGTGGGCAAAGTCGCCCCAGAGTTCGTGGCTCGTCTTGCCGTGTACACACGCACAGAGATGCACCTTCGTAGCATCCCTCTGTTGCTGCTGGTGGAGCTGGCCAAAGTTCATAACGGCGATGACCTTGTCGCGCGCGCCGTGGAGAAGACCGTCCTCCGTGCCGACGAGATTATGGAACTGCTGATGTGCTACCAGTGGCGCAACCCCTCCGATGGTATCAAGAAGCTCGGCAAGCTCTCCCGTCAGATTCAGAACGGCCTACAGCGTGCGTTCAATAACTTCGACGAGTACCAGTTCGCCAAGTATGACCGCGACAACCTCGAAGTGAAACTCCGCGATGCCCTGTTCCTCGTCCATCCGAAGGCGAAGGATGAGCAGCAGCAGATGCTGTTCGACAAGATTGTGACAGGTGAGCTTGAGTCTCCCTACACCTGGGAGACACAGCTCTCTGCGCTCGGCCAGCAGCAGTTTGAATCGGAGGAGGCGAAGCAGAAGGCCATACGTGAGAAGTGGGAGGAACTTATCGACAGCGGCAAGCTGGGCTATATGGCCCTGATGCGCAACCTCCGCAACATGCTCCAGGCCGGTGTCTCATTGTCGCAGATGCTTAACGTGGCGGCTCGTCTCTCAAATCCGATGCAGGTCGAGTCATCCAAGCAGCTGCCGTTCCGTTACCTTTCTGCATACCGAGAGATAGAGAATGTGACCTCCGTGCATACCTCGATGCTGATGAGCGCGTTGGAGTCCGCTGTCAAGTGTTCCGCCGCCAATATCGACGGATTCGACGAGAACACCCGCGTGCTGATTGCATCCGACGTGAGCGGCTCGATGCACCACTCCGTGAGCCAGAGGAGTTCCGTGCAGTTCTATGACATCGGCCTTTTGCTGTCGATGCTCTTCAAGAGCCGCTGCAAACAGGTGGTGTCGGGTATCTTCGGCGATGTCTGGAAGGTGGTAAATGTCCCTGCCGACAATATACTGATGGCCACCCGTCAGATGGATAGGCTTTGCAACTCCGTCGGATATGGCACCAATGCCTTCGAGGTATTCGACTGGTTGATAGTAAATAATGTGGTTGTTGACAAAGTGATGATGTTCACCGACATGCAGATGTGGAACAACACCGGCGACAACCGAAATATTGAAAAAATGTGGGGGAAATACAAGAAGAAGTCTCCAGGAGCAAAACTGTACTTGTTCGACCTTGCGGGCTACGGCCAGGCTCCCTTGCGGCTGGTTAAGCCGGACATCTATCTGGTTGCGGGATGGAGCGACCGCATCTTTGAGATACTCTCTGCTGTTGACAGGGGCGAGGACGCTCTGGATGTTATTAACAAGATTGAAGTTTAGCAGATTATGGAAAAAGTAATAAGAATAGGCGATTCGGTGGTCAAGATGTGGCTCACCGAAGTCGAGGAATCGGCACGCGAGCAGGTGGAGAACCTTGCCTCGCTGCCTTTCGTATATCATCATATTGCGCTCATGCCCGACTGTCATGCCGGAATGGGAATGCCTATCGGCGGTGTGCTGGCCACCGACGGGGTTGTCATACCCAATGCCGTGGGCGTTGACATCGGCTGCGGCATGTGTGCCGTGAAGACGGACATTCAGGTCTCCGACATCTCGCAGGATGTTCTCCGCAAGGGTATTATGAGCGGTATCCGCGACCGCATCCCTCTGGGAATGGAGCACCACAAGGAGCGTCAGGACGAGAGCCTCATGCCGCAGGGATTCGACATTGAGAAAACGACCATCGTAAAGAACCAGTACCTCTCCGCCCTGAAGCAGATTGGCACGCTGGGTGGCGGCAACCATTTCATCGAGTTGCAGCGCGACGGGGACGGCTTCCTGTGGATTATGCTCCACAGCGGAAGCCGAAACCTCGGAAAGAAGGTTTGCGACTATTACGACAAGATGGCACGTAACCTCAACGAGATGTGGCGTTCCGTGGTTCCCACGAACATACAGCTCGCCTTTCTGCCCGTCCGAAGCAAAGAGTTCACCGACTACTGGAACGAGATGCTCTACTGCGTCGAGTTCGCCTTGTGCAACCGCAGGCTTATGATGCACCGCATTCAGGAGGTTATACAGGATCATTTCCCCAACTGCTCTTTCGAGCCGATGATAAACATAGCCCACAACTACGCCGCGTGGGAGAACCATTTCGGCCACAACTGCATCGTCCACCGCAAGGGAGCGGTGCGTGCAAGGGAAGGCGAGATAGGTATCATCCCTGGCTCGCAGGGCACCTGCTCCTATATCGTTGAAGGTCTCGGCAATCCCGACAGCTTTATGAGTTCATCGCACGGTGCAGGCCGTCTGATGAGCCGAACACAGGCCATCAACACGCTTGACCTTGAGGCCGAGATAAGGCTGATGGAGTCCAAGGGCATCGTTCACGGCATCCGCAGCCAGCGCGACCTCGACGAGGCAGCAAGTGCTTACAAAGACATCGACCAGGTGATAGCGCTGGAGGCCGATTTGGTGAAAATCAAGACAAAATTGGAACCCATTGCGGTTATTAAGGGATAATTTCGTATCTTTGCATTTTGAAATGGATAAGACAAAGGACATAATAAGGTATTTGCAAGATGTTGAACGGGAGCATTGTGTAAGGGTGCTTCTCGCCGTCGAGTCCGGCAGTCGTGCGTGGGGCTTTGAATCAGCCAACAGCGACTGGGATGTCCGTTTCATATACGTCCACAAGCCGGAGTGGTACTTCTCCATCGTGCCGCAGCGTGATGTGATAGAACACATGTATGACGATGATGTCGATTTGGCAGGGTGGGATTTGAAGAAGGCGTTGACGTTGCTCCGCCAGAGCAACCCGTCGTTGTTTGAGTGGCTGCATTCTCCGATAGTCTATTATCAGGACGAGGAGTTTATGCGCCGCATCCGAGAGGTTGAGAGCGACTGCTTCAACCCCATCAGGGTGATGTACCACTATAACCACATCTACCTCAAACACGATGCCAGGTATCTGCAAAGGGAGCATTGCAAGATGAAAGTCTTCTTCTACTACCTCCGAGGCATTCTTGGCTGCATGTGGATAGACAAAAACAACACCCTTCCTCCAGTACCGTTCAAGGAACTGGTCGTTGGAACCGTGGAGGATGCAAACCTACGGGGAAAGATTGACGACCTCATACGGATAAAGAAGTCTGGCGAGGAGTGTAACCAGCATGTCGTGGACGCAGAACTATTTGAATACGCCAACCATTGGGCGGAGTATTACAACGAGCGCATCGAGTCGTTTAGGCCGGAGCTGAACGACGCACCCACGGAGGCGTTGGATGCCATCTTATACGACATGGTTATGTTACAGCATGTAACGCAGATGGATAATTGCGAAACAAAGGAAGATGTTATTATGTATAATGGTGTTGATAATTCCCTCGATGAATTAAAACAGGCTGCATTTGAAATCTTGTTGGAAAATCCAGGCTCCGACAGAGACGATTGGCAGCAGGAACTAATCTCCAATTACAGTAGTGAATTGTCTGATGCCTACGGAGACAGTCCAGAGGATGTTTACGCATCTCTTGATGACCTATGGGAGAGTCCATACTGCGACCCTAAAAGTGGCCTTGAGTATGATTATGAGGAATGGGCAGCGGCATTTGCTACAGAACAATCTGTACAAATGTATTACGATATGATTGATAAGTTAAAAGGTTCCGTGAACGAGGACATTTGTGGAGTCGCCACGAAAGTTATTGAGGACAGCGAGTCAAAAGAGATGGAGTATTATAAGGTAAAGGGGAAACAGACGAGTCTTTCATTTGCAAGACATGGTGGTACTCTTTCAGAATATGATTTGAGACAAAACCTGATTGATGCTATGGAGAAATCAAACGTATTTGAAGAGGACTGGTTGCAGGACTTACAGGTAGATTGGTATCAAAAAACCGGAATTGTTCCTGGTTCTGATGTAAAATTACTGGAGGACAAAGGGGAGATGGAAAAACAGGTTGGAATGATGTTAGACCCCTGGATAAGTACGTGGAGAACGGATATGCTCCTTAAAGAGGCAGGTGTGGGAGAAAAGCTAATACCCATGACCGATGAAGAAATAGAAGATTATTTTTCTGAAGAGGGTGCAAACTGGACACTTGGGACAATAATAAGGGAACATCTGCCATACGAATCGCCGATGTATTGATTTTTCTATGATAATTCTAATATGAGATTATATGGACATAGACTTATCGAAACTCTCTTTAAGAGACGGCCAGAGCGCATCGCAATATGTGCAGGGCTTACCTCCAGAAGTGAGGCGGATAGCGACAGAAGCGATATTGGAGTGTTCGAGACTGGGCTATCCGCTCAACAATCTGGAGATTACGAGCAAGGCACGGGAATTGCAGCGCAAGAGGCAGAAAGCGCACGGCTGATAGCCGTTGCCAAAGAGCATGAATTGTATATCGAAAAGGCCGAATGGGAGAGCTACGGCGACCGCAAACGTCTGCCGTCAGGAGAGAGTCTTGTATATCTGACAGATGACGGCAAAAAGGTTGTCAAGGTGAGAAATCCATTCGCCAAGTCTGTTGTCAAGCAGATGCACGCACAGGATGCCATCTACGAGCATCTGATACACAATATGCTGTTCCCAAACACCCGATACACTTTCAGAGGTATAAGTGAAAGTTCCGACGGCGTGCGCATTGTGCTGACTCAAAAGTATATTCCCGATATTTTCACTATTCCTACCCAAGACATGATTGACCAGTATCTCATCGATGGGCTGGGACTTGCGGAGGAAGACCGTTTCTATTATGGCAACGACTATGTGTCAGTAACTGATGTGTTCGCTGACGGTGACAACGTGCTGGTAGATGGAGGTAAACTCTATTTCATTGACCCAATTATCAAATTCAAAAGACCTGCAGCAGAGGTGTTGGAACACTATTATGAATTGCTAAATGATTAAGTACATCGCCGACAGAGACCACTACACCGAAGTCCTTTCACGTTGTGAGAAGGTCAAGCACGACCTATGGATAGGCACGGCAGACCTCAAGGATTTGTATGTCGGCAACGGCAAAGATGTTGTTCCTTTTCTCTCAATCCTCGATAAGCTTCTGAAACGCGGTGTTGAGGTGCGCCTGCTTCACGCCAAGGAGCCTGGTGAGAATTTCCGCGTTGACTTCGACAAGTACCCTGGACTGTGGACGAAACTGGAACGAAAACTCTGTCCGCGAGTACACTTTAAGATAATGATATTCGACTGTGCTACAGCTTATATCGGATCAGCCAACCTTACGGGAGCCGGTATCGGTATGAAAGGTGACGGCAACCGTAACTTTGAGGCTGGAATACTTACGGATGAACCGTCATTGGTGGATGCCGCTGCCGACCACCTCGACAGCGTATGGCAAGGAAACCATTGTGCCAAATGTAAGCGGAAGGACTTCTGCGGAGATAGAATATCGCAATAACCCACAAAATTGAACGAAATGGAAGCGAGTAGGACAATACATCTTGCCAAGCCAAACACCCTTGCACAACTTTTCCCCGAAGAGGAGCGCATGGGTGTGGTGTCATTGAAAATCACCGGTCAGATAGGTCGCAAGGACTTCGATGATGTTTTGAATGAGATGTGTGAGGTGTGGGATGACCCTGTTGAAGGGAGCGAGGATGAATGGGAGCCAAACTTTGACGAAGCGTATCCGCTACGTGTTCTTGATATGGGAGAAGCGACATATATCGATGGAGATGACTTACCGTATTTTGGATACCAAGCACAACTTGAAACGCTCATTCTGCCGAATGGAATTAAACGAACACTTGATGGGGAAGAGACAGAAATGGGGGTTTCGGATTCACAGAGACTAAATAAACTGGTTCTTCCAGATGGCATTATAGAAGTTGGAGGAGTTCAGAATTGTCCTAATCTATCGGGATTAGTATTGCCTGATTCAATAGAAGTAATTGAGAATTTCGCATTCGCTGGCAACACATCGATTACATCAATCAAAATACCGAGGAATGTTAGAGAACTTGATGGCAGCTGTTTCTCTGGTTGTAGTATTCCGGCATACGAACTTGATGAAAGGAATCCAAATTACTCATTGATTGATGGTGTTATATATAGTAAGGATTTGTCTACGTTGATAGCCTTTCCGTCAAATTATCCAGACAAACATTTTGTTGTACCTTCCACCACGAAGGTTATAGGATGGGGCGCTTTTATGGATAGTGCTATAGAGAGTATAGAGTTTCCTGATGGACTGCGAGAGATAGGCGGATGGGCTTTTCAAGGGAGCCATCTAAAAGAAGTTACGCTGCCGGATTCTGTTACTGTTGTTGGCCATCTCGCTTTTAGACTATGTGAGAACCTTCAAAAGGTAAAGTTATCCAACAAATTGGAATATTTACCACAACAATTGTTCGCATCTTGTGATAGTTTGAAAGAACTGGATATTCCATCCAGCGTAAAAGTGATTGACTATACCTGCTTTGTATGGAGTGAATGCTTGGAACATATTACGCTACATGATGGTTTGGAGGAAATCGAAACAAGTCCTTGGCCATTGGTGGGTGAAGGGAAACTCCAAGAAATCCATTTGCCCAAAACACTTAGACGAGTTCCTGGTGGAGTATTCAACTACAGCCCTTATATTAAGGAATTTCATATTGACCCTCAAAACGAATATTTCAGCGTGATAGATGGCTCGCTATATAGTAAGGATGGTAAAACCCTTATATCCGTTCCCGACTATCATCGGGAGGAATTTACTGTACCAGAAGGAGTGGAAATCCTTGAAAAAGGAGCTTTGTATGGGTACCCATATCTTAATTCTATACATTTACCATCAACCCTTCGAGAAATTGGAGAGAGAGCTTTGGCCGGTAATCCTGCATTAAAGACCATAAGACTACCTCAAAATGTTACGAAGGTGCATATTGATGCTCTCTGGAATGATAATATTGAAACCGTTACAATCGACTGCGAAACTCCGCCGGAGATGACAGGATCTATCATGGAGAATGATTGGAGATATAAAAAAGTTATACTTCTTGTACCTAAACAGAGTTTGGCGGTATATCAGCAAGCAAAAGGTTGGAATGCTTTTTCAATAAAAGCGCAATAATGTGAAGAACTTTGCTGCTATAGACTTTGAGACCGCCAATGGCAACCGTTCCAGCGTATGCAGCGTGGGTGTCGTTGTGGTGCGTGACGGAGTGGTTGCAGATACTTTCTACAGCCTTATTCAGCCGGAACCTAACTACTACAGTTGGTTCTGCCAGCGTGTGCATGGCCTCGGTCACGAGGATACCGATGATGCGGAGGTGTTTCCAAAGGTGTGGTCTCGAATAGCCCCTATGATTGAAGGACTTACACTTGTTGCACACAACAAAATGTTTGATGAGGGATGTCTGCGAGCGGTTATGCAGGTCTACCAAATGGACTGGCCGGAATACAAGTTCCGATGCACGCTGCAGGCATCGCGTCGTAAACTCCCCAACCTTGAAAACCATCAACTCCATACCGTGGCCGCTGCCTGCGGCTATAATCTTGAACAGCATCACCACGCTCTCGCTGATGCGGAGGCATGTGCAGCCATCGCATTGAAGCTGATGTAAGTCTTTATTGGTTCAATCCTTCTCTTTTATGACTCTCCAGTAACATCTGGAAGTCGTAATCGGCACGTATTTTGTTAAGTATACGGCATACCGTGGAGTAGACCTCACCACCTTCCGAGAAGTCGGCCTTGCACATGAAATCCACGCGGTTGGCATTGATGAGTTTTGTGGCGGTAGCCTTTTTCTTTTGGTCTCCATATACGGCTATGGCATGGCCACCTTGCGATTTGACTACGCTCATTGAAGGAACGTCCGTCTCTCCGTCGCCAAAGTATATCATCCGCTCAAAGGGAATTGGCCGGTCTTCTTTGGCCACATACTCGTTGATTTTCTTGTTGTCGCTGACCTCCTTGATTCCCTTGTTGATTTTGAAAAGGAACTGTGTCTTGGTGGTATAATCAACAGCGACGGCTGGCCAGTAGGCATTCCCATCCGAGTCGTATAGGAAGGAGCAGGCATAGATATTCTCAAACTCTTTGGCGATAGGTGTGCCTTCTACCATCTCCTTCAAACCAGAGGAGTTGATGTAATGTTGTATATTTAAGCCTATTGATTTGCCATACTGGTTGATGAGCGAAAACCATTCCTCGACACCTCGGTACAGTTTTATCATTGAGCCGAACTTCTTGAAATTCTCGCGTTTCAATGAAATCCCATTGGCCTTTGCTTCTTGCTGCATCAGGTACATATAGCACAGTATGGTGCTGGCATCGTTGCCGACAGCCATCTCATACGTTCTGTTCCAGAACTCATTGGGGTCTTTGCCAATGGCTTGCACAAAACCGAACTCCTGCATATTCCCAGGTGCCAGAGTGCCGTCAAAGTCATAGACCAATGCCACGTCAATGGTTTCTTTTGTTGCCATACTTCATTCTTTTTATGCGGTGCAAAGATACGATTGATTTTTCTTTCGACCAAATTCAAGTGATTGGCAATTCACATTGCCGGTCATAAATGGCTGCGGTGTCGAGGATGGCATCGATGTCGGTGTCGGCAAAAGTATCAGTGAACTCCTTCCAGTCCATAAGACTTGACATTACTTCTGCATCTGCCATTCCTATGCCGGAGAGGTCAATCTTTTCGGTTTTGACGGGTATTTTGGCCAGATTGTAGTATCTCCGCTCGCGTTCAAGCTCTACGATGGAATAGACCACATCGGACAGGATCTTCTCTTTGTGGTTGTCATCATACACTCCAAGATTGAAGATGGCAACACGGTCGCGTTTTTTGCCTTTCTCCACATGTAAAGTGAGCGAAACACCGCAGAGCAGGTCATCGTCGAACTGGATATTGCATAGGCGTTGATGAGCCAAGGGATGGTCGGCACGGAGCAGCGGCTGGAGGTCACTTAAGGCCTGCCAGTAGTTGTTGTATGGCTTTCCGATACTCTCGCACATCACCTCAATCATGCTGCGCAGATAATTGAATGCCTGCTTTCTCGCCGTTAATGGGTCATCACCGACAAACTGTTTAAGGTCGTGATAGGCATTTTGTTGTTTGAATTTTGCATATTCAAGTTCGTCGGTAATGGTTTTCTTGAATGGATTCTTCCATAAAGAGGTTTCTACCTCATAATGGAAGACATATTTTGTGTTATCTGTACTCATGGCGTTATCTGTGGTCTGGGTTAAAGCAGTTCGGGGTATGGATTGGGAAAACACCATCCCCGAACTGCAAAGAAAGTAAATTACTTCTTGGTTAAGCCGGACACCTCATCCGACAGTTTCTTGTAGATCTCCTCGCAGAGTTTGTTCCATAAACTGGTACGGAAACGGCAGGGTTTTTGGTACGAGAAATCTTTGAACTGGATGTAGTCGAAATACTTGATAAAGAACGCCTCGGTGAAGAAACTATCGTCATCCAGTCCTCCGTTATCCACCAGCGCACCCCAGTCGATACGCTCTTTGAACTCCTCAACCAGACCAGGAGTCCATCCCGACTGGCCAGAGAGTTCCGACCAATCCCAGTAATCGGCGAATGCGCGGATAATCTCTGGCTGGAAGAGATGGTTGCTGTCGTTCTGCGACAACTCTTTCCAGTTCAAACGGTTCTTGAAGCGCTCAATCAGAGAGATGCTCCATGCCACATTCTCGTTGGTGGACACCAGGTTCCAGTCCACGTTGTTCTTGAAGCGCTCAAGTTGCTCCTCATTCCAGGGGAACTCCTCGGACATCTGCTTCCACGCGCCAATAGTGCGCAACTCGTTCAATGCTTCCATTGACAGTTTGTTGTTACTCATAATACTTTGATTTTAATAATTAAACATACAGACGGTGGGTCTGGGAATTACTTAATATGAATAATAGACTCGGTAGAGATTGTAGCGTTCGTCAATGACTCGTATGGTGATTGACGTTCCCTCAAGGGCTTCGTTGTTCTTGTGCATGTGCCACACGCCCTCAATGTAATTCTTGACGGGATGGACTCTGGCAGTGTATTTCTGACCGGTCACATCCACAAATGTGATTTCCTCGCCGTGCATCGGAAAAAACTCTTTGTTTTCTTCGCTGAACCATATCTCGCCGAATTTAATCTCATCTAATGCTAAATCTTTCTTAAACATTGCTTTATGTTGTTTTTTGTGTTATTATTCCTTTACCATCTCGACTGCAAAATTATAGGGGGGATGTGCGAAATTTTTGCAGAAGCAAAACTTTTTTTCAATTTTATTTGGGAAAAAGGTGTATCTTTGCATCGCAATAGTGCAAAAACCTACTTAGTTATGGATTCGACTAAGGTAAGGTTAATTAGGAGTCCATATGTAAAAAAATGCCAACGGATGTTAAAGCTATAGAATGGTATAAACAAAAATTAAAATCTACGGAAGATGGGTATGGATATACAATAGTTGCAACGAGTTCTCCCGTGGATATAGTTGCTACAAAAGATGGAAAAACATATTATTTTGAAGTGAAAAGCCAATCAAAAATCCAGAAGAATAATAGTATAAAAGGTTATTATGACGGCTATGTGTCACTGGAACAATTAAAACTGGCACTAAAGTATGGGAACACTTTTAAGTTTGTTATTTTGAGAAAAAGACTTAAAAATCAAGGTGATGGGTACGAAATTTTTGAACTATGCGCAGATGAAATAATATCAAATTTTTCTGGAGGATGGAAGCTGACTCATAACTTCCATGTGAATTTTGAAAATCCCAGTGGTCGAAATATTCGACTATGTCCTGGAAAAAAAGACCCAGAAAAGATAAGAAAAGAGATAACGGAAATAGATGACTTTATCAAAGAGAAGGAATGACCACTCTTAATCGATATATCTGGCTCGTTGACACCCTTGTACGTGCAGGACAGAAGGGTCTAACCTTTGAGGAGATAAACGACAAATACCGCTACAACGACAGCATCTCGAATGGTGGAGAGTATGCGTTGCGCACATTCCACGACCATCGTAAATCCGTAGAGGAATTGTTCGGCATTGAGATTGCCTGCAACCGCTCCGACAATCGATACTACATCCGCGACACGGATGACATCAAGAGTCCAGGCTATTTCCGCAAGTGGCTCCTCGAAACCATCTCCCTCAACAACACCATCGCAGCCAACGACCGCCTTCGTGACCGCATACTACTTGAAGATGTGCCATCAACAACACCAGCACTAATTCCTCTGCTGGCTGCCTTGCGTGAGAATATCATGGTGAACTTTCAGTATCACCCCTTTGACAAGGATGTCGTAAATCCATATAACGATTTCCAACCGTGGACGCTCAAAATGTACAAACGCCGCTGGTATGTCTATGGTAGTGTGCCGGAGAAAGGTATGCGTATCTTCTCTCTCGACCGTATAAGTGATGTGGAACCGACAGGACAGACATTCCAATTGCCAGAGGACTTTGATGCCGAGGCAGTATTCTTTGGCACATTCGGAGCGTATGTTACGGTCAAAGACCAACCACAGACCATTCTTATCAAGACTGACGAGTGGCAAGCCAAGTATCTGCGGAGTCTCCCGCTGCACAAGTCGCAGGAAGAGGTGGAGCGCACTCCAGAATACACCATATTCTCTTTGTTTGTAAAGCCGACATACGACCTCAAGCAGGAGATCCTGACGATGAATATCCATGCCGAGGTTCTCGCACCGGTGGCCTTCCGAGAAGAGATACAAGCCAACCTCTCCGAGATGCTGAACAAGTACAATAGGCCAGAGCCTCAATAAAATAAGATGCGTGACACTCCTTTTTTGACAAGAAGTGTCACGCAGTTTATTTCATATTTATCCGAATATCAAGGGCTTCCTCGCTCAATCGAACCTCATAGATGGCGGAATCCTCACAGTATACGTTCACGGGCATGTGACATGTGACGTGAGTGTTTTCGTAAATGAAGTTCTCGTTCCCAAACATCACCTTTTCAATCATTGCACAGTCAAGAACAGTTCTGTCCGAGAAAGGAGAGACTTCCCCAAGTCTGTTCTTCATTCTGAAGCCAGGCTGCTGTCCTTGCGGAATGATGAAGAAGATATAGTCACGAGCTCGGCTCATTGCCACATTGATGATGTTCTCGTTGTTTATATGCGCTCCCTTTGTACAGATGGGTGGCGGATTCAGTACAATGAACATGATGTCGCATTCATCGCCCTGGAAACTATGCACAGTTCCGCATGAGACCTTGCAGTATAGAGTATCCAGCGGGCGGTTTTCAATCATATTCTTGATGGCATCTGATTGCGCCCTGTAAGCACTTACAACACCGATGGAATACTCTTGCCCAGGGTGATTTTTCCCAATCTGCTTGATGACGTATTCTATCATGTTGTATGTGAATATCGCAGAGTAGAGCTGGAATGCGGAGTTGCCAATTGAGGACAGTCCTTTTATGTCATCAAGTTCCTCGATTCTATAGCCTGCGAAATTGATGTTTTTGATGTTGAATCCATCAAGTTTGAGAGGCTTCTGTGGCGCACGCTGCGGGTCATATTCAACCAGACCGTCGTATGCGAACTTACTCACCATATTTCCGATGGTCGGCACAGAACGATGCTGCACCATAAGAGGAATTACTGGGAAACGGTCATACTCATTGATGGCATCCGCGAATCCGTGTAGTTTCACCATATCATACACGTTGTATGCAGGCATATCGTTCTGTACGACCGGCTGTATCTGTTTCGGGTCTCCAGATATTATGATTTGTTTTGCATCGGCACCCTTGTGGAGTATATATGTTATCGTCAGGATGTCAATCATTGAAGCCTCATCGATGAAGATGTAATCCCATGGATAATCGCATATTGCCACGTCGTTGGGTTGTAGGAAGTCATAGGCATATCGAGCTGCGGTGGCAACCACAATGTTGTATATGCTCATATCCGTCGTGTCTCTGTTCGTGAGACAGCCAATATCTTCTATCAGATACAGACTTTCTGTCGCTCCATAGCGGGCGAGATAGTTGTAGCATACATCATCATTTGACATTTTGATGGCCACGACATCCGCCGCCTTGTTGGTTGGAGTTAATACAAGTATTTTGGCCTCTGGCTCACGTTCAAGTATGTCGTGAACTTGCCGTACCAGTTCCGTTGTCTTGCCAGTTCCTGGGGGGCCATAGATAAACGAAATTTTATCACCTTCAGGAAGATTGGCATTCATATCATAGTCATCTTCCTTGTCAAGTTGCAAGAACCTTGTTTCAAGGGAGTCGATGATGTTAGTGTTGTCAATGGCAATTAAACGGATTTTTTTAGCCTCTTGCAAAGCCATCATCAACCTATTGTCAAGTTCTACAGACACATCGAGAGAGTCATCTTCCGTCCTGACTATTTGACAATCAATTTTTGTTCTTTTCCCGTCAGACAACGCATCCAAGGAATATTTCTCCGCATCGCAGCACCAAGATGGGACTGGCAAGGTCGGCTCTGTGAGGTGCAGGATCTTGTCGGAACAAATCATTTCGTGATGGGAGAAGTCAATCTGCACCCGTCTTTCTGTAAGTTTGTCCTGACCGGCGTGCATCAACTCCATCAACACCTTGAACCACTTAAATGTGTATTCTGGGGTCTCTTTAAGCAAATTCAGAATTTCAACCTGCTCCTTCGCATTCTCTGCTTGTGCTTGTGCAGTAGTGTCTTTTGCTTTTAGATTCTTCTCCGCGCGGGCGGTATCGTCTGTTTCTTCGTTCTGGTTTTCATTGGAGCTTGGCTTCGTAAAGAAGGGCGCGTCGTTTTGCGTGGATGGGGTTTCGTTATTGAATGGCTCAATCGGCAATTCAGTGCTGTCCAGAGTTTTAGAGTGTGGCTTATTTACGAACCTGTTTTTCTTCTCCTCCCATTTCCTGTTCAACTTTTCTTCGATGTCTTCATCCTCTTGTGGCTCCTCAATTTTTTCTTGTGGTTCCTCTATCTCTTCTTCTGTTGTACTTGTTGCTGATTCCCTTTCTCTCAAGATTCTTTCACGCTCCCTTTCCATTGCTTGCTTCATCCGTTTTTCCTCCTCCTCGGTAAGGTCTCCAGTCATTGCCTCGTATTCCGCACCTTTTTCAAATATTTTTTGCTCTTCTGCGGTGGCACCATATTTTTCTTGTAGGTCTGGGGTCTTCTTCTCTATTCCGAGCATGTCCGCAACACCATTCGTTATATGATAGGCTGGGTCTAAGTCTTCCAAGAAAACATCTTCTGCAAAACAGATTCGTCCTTCCTTATTATAAATCCATGGAAGCGTCTTGATTTCTCTGGTGAATTTCGATTCAGCGTAGAATAAATCCCAGGTACTGCGTCGATACGTACTTGCACGTATGACAGCATCCTTTGTATTTCTGTATTTTGGGAAAATCTCATTCCATAAATAAACGGATACTTCCTTGGATATATCATCACCGCAAGCCTCTTCAAACCCAAACATATCGTAGTCATTCACCCGAACCAACTCATAGTAATATCTGCGTGAGGGAGGTATCAGATGGAGGAACTGTTGTGGCATGTTATGGTATGTGGTTTCTGTTTCTCCAACGAATGGCTCGGAATGCACACCCAATAGACAGATAAAATCGTTTATAAAACTGTTTTTGAACTCCTTTACACGATTCTTGTAAAAGCTCATGTTGAAGAACAGAACATCAGTATTATTCCCAAAGTATTGGCGTAGAATAGATGAGGAAAGATACATCTCATAGGGCCGGTGGTGGTCATCATCGGAGACCAGGAATAGTTTCTCTTTTAATATTGAGATGAAGTCGTCGGCCTTTGTGGTGTTCGCAACTTTTTGGTAATATGTCAACAGTACGTAGAAGTCATCGCGTAGCACATCATCGTCAATATCGCAACCGTCCTCATATTTGTCCAATAACACATTCCGAATGTAATCAAACTTGTCAGGCTGTTTCAACTCCAACTGATTAAACAGTTTCTTCGCCATCTCCTCCTTCATATAGGCACTGTTGACGAAATTGTAACCAGAGGACTGGTCTGTTCCTCCTTTTATCGGGAGGTAAACATTCGGGGTAACATTGTCATCGGCGTAAGGAGCGACCCATTCATCGTTCTGCGTTTTGATAATCGGAGCTTTACTGCGGAATACAAGAGTGCTGTTTTTAGACTGACTGGTTAGGTTCAGATATTTGGAGGCATCTTCGCGCAAGAAAGTGTAGAATTTTGTCACCCATGCAACCGACTGCTCATCCATAAATTCAGCAGTTATGTCATCTCCAAAATCACCAATGGAATAGCCTAAAACACCGTTATAATAGTTACAATCGTCGCCATTTTCCAATATTATTTGTATGTTTTTTGCCAACTCCCATTTGGCAAAATCCACAGCATCATCGCCTCTTAAAGTCTGAAACTGTTTAGAATCAAGCAACTCATATACACTATCGCGTGTAAAATAGGTATTTATTCGATGCAGATACTTGTTATTGCGAGACAACAACAGTGGTTCTGTCTTGAGTAATTGTCTGAATGCGTCGATAAACGGCTGCTGGAAGAGTGGATGGAATTGCCCAGAAAAATTGGGTCGGTATGATTTGATAATCTCTGTGATATTTTCATCTATCAGAAGATGCTTGTGCTTTATTCCGTAATCACGCAGTATGACGATTGCCCGTGCTGCAAGTTTGGCCAATAGAACAATGAGCTGTTTGTTAAACTCTCGGCATTCCTCATTAGCATTGTTTAATGACGTTCTATTCTCTGTGAGCAGAAACGGCGCATGTGTGATGAAGCAGGTATTAAAGGTGTTGTCTGTTGGGAAGAAACAATGTATATTTCTGGTTTCATTAGTGATAAGTCGCACCTCGGCAGCATCATAAAAGAAGCCGACATATATTTGATGGGAGGTTTCTCTGTCTTCTTCATCAGTCACAGTTATCTCTTCCGAGAAAAGGAATATATTGCTTGTTCCGTTTGGCTCAATCAATAAGCACCTCTCGCAGGAGATGTCGTTGTACCTCGTCCGCCCAAGAAGCCTCATTTCGTATGAATATTCCTGCCCAGTCTTTCCCCCATCGTCTATTCTCCAGACTATTTTTTTCAGGCTGTGCAAGAATAGAATTGGACTTTGGAGTTCATACAATTTTTCCTTAATGCTATTGAAAGCATCACGCTCCTTGCCTTCCTTGAAATGGAATACGAACAT
>JAFSKP010000061.1 GCA_017448905.1 Bacteroidales bacterium
GGGGACTATGGAGGTGTTGTTCTTGAAATACATGACCTGGGTGAACCCTTGGGTGCTATTGACGTAATGCGTGGCGGCATAGTCCATTGCCGGGTCGGCATGGGTGTAGCCGTAGTCGCCGGAGGAACCACCGTCAACGCCAGCCACGAGGACGGCGCGGTCGAGGAACGTCGGGTCGGCGAAGGTGTACTGCTCATACATGAGCGTCTTCTGCACTTGAGGCGTCAGCTGGGCCACGGTCTGGGCCGAGAAGCGTCCGCAGTAGCAGTCGGGTATGTTGTCGCCCGAAGTCCAGGAGATGTAGTAGAGGTCGCTGATATGGTCGGTTTCCGTGGTGCCTGTGAAGGCTGGAACCTGCTCATGGTCGCCGACGATGAGCAGGTAGGTGGGTGCTGGGTTGGAGGCTGTGGCGTTGGTGTACTGCGACTTGATGTAGGCGGCAATGGATGTGGTGGTGGTACCTACGGCGGCGGAGCCGGTATAGACGATGTCGGTGATGAATCCTTTGCGTCGCTTCCATTGGACAAAACTGTCGAGCTGGCCGTTGAAAGAGCTGTGTGCGACTATGAGGTAGCGGATAGGAGCTACGTTGCTTATCGACTTTGGATAGAGACTGTTCATTGCAAGTGCACCGCTGGCGAAATGGGGGGAGAAATAACGTTGGAAGAGTTCTTTCGAGGCCTCGGCATCGGCGTTGCGGTACTGGATGTCGACGCTGGCGTGGCGGCAGACTATGAGCTGGCCTGTGACGGGATTGTACCTTGTCGGAGAGAACTGTAGTCTCGCCAGATGTCGGTCGCGGGCAATGCCAACAGACTCGACAATGACGGTATTGAGGCCGTAGAAGGCATCGGATGAGTATGTTTTATTGTTGATAACCAATGGATAATGGCTGGTGTCGGACTTGGAGCGTGAGGGCTGAACGGGCATGACCTGCTGTCTGGCGAGGAGAATGGTGTCGTATTCGGCATCCAAGATGCGAATGTCGAAGCCGTCGCATTGCGGAACCTCGATGAGGCGCGAGAAGACGGGAAGGGCAGGCGCACCCTCCTCGGAAGAGGGGATCAGGTCTCCGATAACGATGCTGGTAAAGGCACGTCCGTCGTAGTAGACGGTTCTCGTTTCGGGGTTGGGGATGTTGAATTCCAGACTGATGCCTTGCCAGTTGTCGCCCGTGATGCGGCACAGTTCTACCTGAGACATGGAGGCATGGGCGGAGAAAAGGGTGAGAGCGATGAGTATGATTCTGTATTTCATTGTGTTGTTATGTTATTTTGATATAAATTCCTTGGCGAAAGGTTTGAAGTTGCCTTCGGGGTTGTGACTTTTGTGGGCGTTATGGTCGTCGAGGATGGCGAACACTATCCGGCGGTATTTGTTTTTGATTTCGGGTTCATCCATCACTTCGTGAAAGATGCGGGCTACATGAGAGGGGGGATTGCGGAAGGCGCCGCAACCCAGGGCACCGAGTACGAGAGAGTCGTGACGGTGGAGAAGACCGATGCGGAAGATGGTGCGTATCTTGTTCTTGATGGGCTCCACATGGTGCTCCGCAATCATCCCTTCCGGTGTAAGGTCCGGGCGGTTCATGCCTGCGACCGAGATGAAGGAGAGGCTCACGGGATTGTCGAGAAGGGCGTATCCACTTTGTTCGTCTTCCCTGAAGCAGATGGCGTTTGGAGTGTAGACACCTCCGAAGTTGGGGTCGAGAGGATACTGGTGTGGGGACTGTCTGACGCTATATTCTTCGGCGTAGGGTGCGAACTGGAATAGGGAGCGGAAGAGGTTTGTGCGACGGAAGAGGTTCTCCTCCTGTGCTCCGGCGCCTGTGAGGACGCCGCCGCCGGGGACGCGGCGGCTGGCCATGTTGAGTACTGCGGGGTTGAACCCCTGTTCTTTGAGTTGCATGGCTGCGAGGAGACAGTCGGTATTCCTTACCTCAACTGTGGTTAAGCCGCCCGCTCCTGAAGTGCCGCGCATGTCGGGTTTCATGCTGTAGAATACCGTGTTGCGTATCATGTCCGAGTCGTCGGGGAATTGATACCGCCTTCCGTCGGCTGTATCGTAATGACCCTGAAGCACAAGTTTGACGGTGTTGAAGAATTCGTCCACGCGCAACTTTCTTACCTCTTGGTAGGCCGCTGGGTCGCCGTGTCGGACTTTTTCCATCGAGGCGCGGAATTTCGCGAGGAAGTCCGTCTCCGGATTCCAGGAAACTGTCCGACGGTCGGTGTGCTTCTGTCCGGGCAGGAGTGCGACGAAGGCTTTCGGCAGTATGATGTTCTCTACGGCGAGCGCTTTTTCGAATAGCGGGGCGATTTCCTGGGGCGAGAAGCCTGCGATTCCGCATCCGATTTGTGTTACGAGGAATGTCATCCCGGGGGTTTGGATGGCGAAATTGATGAAGTCGTCGACGTAGGGTTTTATCGTTTCCACTCCGCCTTGCATGGTGGGGATGGCATAGCTTTGGCCTTGCAGGCCGACACCTTGCCCCCAGATGGCTCCGAAGCGGCTCATTGCCAAGCGTGCTGCACCGCCGCCATGGGCGCCGGCGAGGTTGCTGCCGAAGACGAAGACTTCATTTTGTTTCAGTTCTGAAATCCGGTCGGGGGTGTATTCTCTGTTATATTTCATTGCGTTTAGTAATATTCTTTAAGTAACTGCAACAGTCCAATCCGTTTGGATTTTTTGTCGGTTTGCTGCGGACGTTAAGGTCTGTGGTCATGCGACAACGAGCGGGATAGTTTTCGGCTGCCGACGCCACGTATGCCGAAGAGAGTGGCATCAGCGTCAGCAGCAGTAGATGTCGTATGGCCTTCAAGGCGTTCATTTTTCATAGTCGAGGTGATGACCTGTGGTGAGGAGCCAGGGGATGTAGCGGGAGAATTCTTCGTCGAGTTTTGCGATGCCGGCGAGTTGTTGGTAGGGGCGGATATCGTGGTGGATGAAGAGACCTTTGTTTTTCTTGAGTTCGTCGGCAAAGGTGGGGTTCTGGTATTTGTCCTCATCGCTGTGGGGTTTGCGGTAGCCGAGAAGGAGTTTTTCAACGTTCCAGCGGTTGTGTTCGACACGGGCGAGCATTGCGACTTCGTCGTCCGACAGGGGGCTGGTGTCCTCGCTGTAGTCGTCTGGAGCGAGGCCGCGCATGGCGCGCAGGGATGCGAGTTTGATTCTTATGGTATAGGCGTTGTAGAGGTTGGACCACTTGAGGGCTACGGTGTTCCAGTATTTTTCGGCATCGGTTCTGAGTTCGGCAGGCGAGAGGGCATCGAGTTTTTCGACGCTTTGGAATTTGTTGCCGGAGGGCATGGTGCAGTAGAGGTAGTTGATGAGTTTGGCCCATTTCAGTGTCTCGTCGTTGCCAGAGTAGGCAGTGTCGTTCATACCGAAGGGGTAGATGTTGGCGTAGCGGCCGGTGCGAGGGGTCTTTGTCAGGGTGTTGTCCACTACTTTGTAGTAGGTGTTTCTGTTGGGGTCGAGGAGGACGGCCTGGTCGGTGCGGCGGAGGTTGCTGACGAAGTTGTCTGACTTGTCCTGCCGGATGAATATGGGTATCTGGTTGTCGTATACCTCGTCGGGCATGTTCATTCCGAAGGCGAAGTTCTGGCGCTGGTTGGAGAGGGCGAGGAAGATGGAGAGATACTGGTTTTCCTTGTCTGACGCCCAGAGGCTGATGGCATTCTGTACTTGCTGCGAGAAGATGTCGCCTTTTATGAACTCGAACTCGACATCGAGGAATCCGGAATCGTGTTCTGTATAACCATTTGATTTCGAGAAACAGACATACTCATCTCGGGACTGTTTGCGGTACTTGCCATTCTGGGAGAGGTCGCAGTAGTAGTAGGGCTGGATTTCGAAGAAATGGCGGTAGCGAGTGATGAATTCGTCTTTTTCCTTGTCGGCGTTGATGTCGATGAAGGTGATGAGAGTCCTTGCCGCGTTGGTGGCGAAGTTTGGGAAGTGGAGGACGTGGGCGGCTTCGATGGCGAAGGCCACAGCGAAGTTGGTGGTGCCGACGAAGAGGAGGTGGACGTGGCGGTTGTCGTCGGGGCTGATGCCGCCCGCGAAGACCGAGGGGTAGGGTATTGTCTCGCCGGGGTGGTCCATGTCGCGATGGTAGCCATCCACGAACACTTGCTTGGCCCAGCCGGTGTAGAAGTTGTAGGGCATGAATTCGATGCCAAGTTTTTTGACGTGACCGAATATTTCGGAGGTCTTGAAGGCAGAGTAGGTGTCGAGGTCGTCGAAGACGCAGGTGATGAGGCTTGGCTTCCGGGATGTCGTGATATTCTCGAGGTAGCGGCAGATGCTGTCGACGCATTCGACGTTGATGGCGTCGTGTGCCGGGAGAGAACGCTTGCCTACGATGAAGATTTCCTTGGAGGCTTCGAGGTGTATGTCGCTGTAGTATTCTGTCGACATGCGGTGGCCGTAGTTGACTATGATGTGGTCCTGTGGCTTCTCGCCGAGATCGCGTTTGAGTTTTTCGCGTATGTAAGGTGCTTCGGCGGCGCTGAGGATGAGGATGTAGGCCTCTCTGTCTTTTTCGATGATGTGGGAGATGATGGAGGGTACCATGTCGTCGTAGCCCATGATGATGTAGTGACCGGACTTTAGGTAATGGATGTGGCCTCCGCGATGGCTCATGACGCGCTGCTCGATGGAGTTTGTGATGATGCCGATGATGGCGCCGTTGAAGACGAAGGCACCGACGAGGAAAGTCACGCTGCTTGCGAAGAGCATCCATCCGTGTGCGCCTCCGCCAATATAGAGGTTGTTCAGGGCATTGGAGTCGATGAGCAGGTAGAGAGGCAGCATCCAGCGGCTCATCTTCTTCTGGTCGCAAAAGCGTTGCCATTCGGTGCCTGAGAGCAAGAGCAGAAGGTATGAAACGACGAAGGCGAGTATGAGGCCTGCGGCGAGGATGGCGAGTTGCCGGAGAAGGCTTTTGGAGAGCAGCCGGTCGAACCAGAGTTTAAGACCTTTTATCTCTTTGCGTTTCATGTATGGTTTTGGTTTTAGGTTATGGGTTATAGAGTTGTCTGTGAGATGGTAAAACCGTTGGAGATGATGAATTTGAGGGTTTCGATGCTGGTGTTGCGGTCATAGACCTTCTCCTCCTCGGGGAGTTGTTCGTAGGGGACGAGGCAGGGGTGCTTCTTGTTGGCGTCGTCACGCTGGGGACCGAAGGTCCAGCCTTGTTCGATGCGGGTCTTTGCCCATACCTCGTGGACGTTTTTGGCCATGAGTTCAGCCAGATGGTTCAATTCAACGGGTAGGGCGACATCGTTTGTGTCAAAGGGTTGGGGTTGATAACGCGGGTTCTTCATTTTGGGCGATAAAAACTAATCATTGGGTTTTTTATGATCATGTGGATCTATGAATTCTTTACAGCGGCATTCCAGTCGAACTCTCCATCCCTGAACAGTTTGTCGGATTGGTGGAACAATGTGTTGAGGAACGATGCGAAAAGGGTGAGCTTTCTGATTGGGATGGAGACGTTCTCTTTCTCTTCAAGCAATGGTATCAGCCATTGGGGGACGGGAGAGTCTTGTCCTGCAGAGGGGTTGTAGTCGGCCAGCCATTTCAGGGCGGGCAATGTGGAGCGGACCAGTTCCAGGAAGAGAGACTGGCGGGGCTTTTGTTGGCAGGGCTGCAAATCGGGGGCTGTGTACCATTCTTTGCCGTCGAGGGTTCCCATGTTCCAGTCGGTCTCGTCGAACGGGGTGCTGAAACGAGGGCTGCCCTTGCAGCAGAGAATGAAGAGGACAATCAGTTTTTTTGTCATCTCCTCGTGGCGGAAAAGTATCCTGACCAGCTCTTCTGCTGCGAAAGCCTTTTCGAGACTGTCGCCCAGCATCATCCTGCGATGGAGCATGATGATGCTTGCGGCCAGTGGCATGGGGCTGTGGATTATTTCGGTGAGAAGGGTCAGGTCAGAGGCGGTCTCGAGGTCGTCGTCGCTGCCGAGGTGTTCGGGGATGTACTTGTTCTTCCACATATGGTTCCAGACCAGAAGCAGACGGGTCTTATAGTCGTGGTCGTTGTCGGTATTGCGCTTGTCGGCCGAATATCTGTCGAACAGGCTTTGGACGCTTTTCTGATTTGTGGCGACAGCTTCGCTCATGTCAATAATGTCGGTTATCTCTAACATGGTGACCGGTGGGGGTTCGTTAATGTGTTGATGTGTTAGTGCGTTGTATTCATTATGCTGCCTGTTTTGCCTTTTAAGAGCTGGTGGGCTGTTTTGAAGAGCTCTACATCCTCGTCCCTGAACAGTTGGAGGCGTTTTTCCCAGTCGTCGAAGTGGCGTAGGGCTTCATACTTCATCCCTTTGGCGATGCAGAAAAGGGTGGCATCGTAGAGTTGGGCTTCCGTCAGCGTTTCCTTGGCCGACAGCTCCTCGTACAAGGAGTCGGCAGTGGCGTTGTCGCCCTGTTGAAGGACTGCGGAGCAGGGTAGGAGCTTACTGTTGAGGTTGGAAATGAATTCCTGGTCGATGCCAAATTCGCTGGCAGTCTTGAGTGCCATATCGATGTCGTGGAGCGAGACGTAGGCGGAGACAACGGTTTCCCTCACGGTGCGGCTGTCGCTGCTGTCGTCATCCCATGATTCGAGGTATTGTCTGGCAGAACCGAGGGCGTAGTGGTATTCCTGCAGGAGGTATTGTATCACGACGTAGTCTCTGAAAAGCCTTCGGCGTGTTTCCCAATCCTCTTTGCCGCAAATTTCGTATGCCATATTGATGAATTCTTCGGCAATAAATGGGGCATAATTGTCTTTCATCAGATATTCCCCGATGTGCATCTCCTCGACAACGGGATTGATTTGGTAACTGTCCATGTCGACACCCGAGTGTGTGAGGTAGACCTGCATGTGGGCGAGTGACCTGTTCTCCAGTTCCTCGTCGTACCCTGTGATGTAGGATATTTGTGCAGCGGTGGCGTGCATGGCGGCCATTTGCCGTGAGTCGACCAGCTTGTTTTGCTTGCTGATTGCACTGATGATGTTCGAGAGGATCTGGGCGGTGGTGCAGTGCGTGAAGCGGTCTGCCTGGATGTTCTGCATGATGGCGATCCAATAGTCCTTCTCGGCCATCTCGTAGTCCTCCTGACCCCAGTAGAACTCGGCAATGTCGAGGAATATGTCGCAGGCGAGGATCCTGTTTTGAGCCGAAAGAGACTCTTCTGCCGCTTTGTTGTACATCTCGACGATGCTCTCCTTCTTTATGCCTCGTGTAGGGAAGTGCTTGAGTACCATTTCGTCGCTGTAGGCTATAAAACGGTAGACCATGGCTAATGCCGAATGGTTCACGCTTCCATCGAGCCTCTCCTTGCAGTGCATGAAACAGGACTTGGCCGATTCGGGGTTTCCCTGCTTGAAGAGCATGAGGCCTTCACGGAAGGTGTCGGCGGTATCGCTGTCGTCAGCGAGGTAGCCGTCCATCTCGTCGGCTTCTTTCATGTCCACCTCCTCGGAGTCGGGCATATCAGTGCCGTCGTCGCCATATACTTGCCTTATCTTCTCCAGCTGACTGTGGTATTCTTCCAGTTGGTCGTCGTCATCTCCGGCAAAAGAGGATCTCAGCTCTATGGCTTTCTCGATATCGGCTATGGCTTGAGGGATGTTGTTGCGTCTGTTCACATTCAACAGCG
Source organism: Bacteroidales bacterium (assembly GCA_017448905.1). Classification (GTDB taxonomy): domain Bacteria; phylum Bacteroidota; class Bacteroidia; order Bacteroidales; family P3; genus Colimorpha. The sequence goes on from JAFSKP010000061.1 coordinate 7,656, forward strand.
CCCTGTTGAAGAGCGCGAAAGTGTACTCGTTGCTTCTTTCCATCCCCAGCTGCTCTGACATTTCGGCTACCAAAGAGAGCTGCTCCCCGGCTTCGTCAAAGAGTCCTCGTTTCCAATACGAGCGTGACAGGTGGCAACGGTTTTTTATCTCTTCTTCGTTCATGCCGGCAGCTTGTGCTGTCGCTATGGCCTTAAGGTAGTTCTCCGATGCGGCTTCGTCGTCGTTCATGCGGGTTAAGATGCCGCCCTTGTATGAGAATGCCCTGACTGTTTGCTCTTCGCTTTCGGCCGTCTGCTCCATCCGCTCGGCCGTCTCGAGGGCGGTGTCGTATTCTCCTGCTCCGATGGCGGCGTTGCAGAGTGTGTCCAATGAGGAGAAACGTTTGGAAAGCAGCCTTGGGAATCTGTCGATACAGGACGCGACCTCTTTCATGCATTCAAAAGCCTCCTGGTAATTGTCGAGATGCATGTGGATGGCGCCAATCCAAATCAGTTCTTCTGCAATGTCCTCGCTGACAGTCCCTTGTGCAATATTCCTGTATATCTCAAGGGCTTTTTCAGCATGCCGGAGCGACTCGTCGATGTCCTGGTCGGCAAGGAGGGTGGACATGTTGTGGTGCTGGATGGCTACGTCGGGGTTGTTGTTGCCTGCCACCGCGCGGTAGATGTCAAGGCTTTTTTTGTGCAGGCGGACACCCTCCTCCTTGTCACGGTAGCTGATGGCGGAAGCATAGTTGGCGTAAGCCACGGCGACATCGGCGTCGAGCTCTCCGTTCCTCCCGATGCGGTTGTCGAGCACGGCCTTGTCGATAGTCAACGCGTTGTCGAGCATCTTCTCGTCGCCATCCGCTTCATACATCCTCAGAAACACTTCGCCGATATTGAGCACCTCGGGACTGTCTATCTGGGCATGCCCGTTGCGCAGCTGGTTGTTGAGTGTCGTCAGGGCGTCGCCCCACTGTCTCTCCTGGATGTAGGAAACTGCTATGGAATTGAGGGCGTTGTTGCGGATCTCGTCGTAACTCTCGTCCTCGTTCTCAATCATGGTGATAAGAGCGTAGAGAAGACGGCGGGAGGCCTTGGAGTTGTGGATGTGCAGCAAGAGGGTTCGCGACAATTCGATGAGAAGGTCGCTTGAGGACATCTTTTCGAATGTGTCTGTCATGAAGCTGTCGAAAGCATCGAAAGAGGGAATACGCTTTCCTGACCATCCGTCGGGGAGTCCGGCCTTTTCGTCGTTGAAGACATACGACAGGATGTCATAGCTGTAGGGGTCGGACGAAATCAGGGTTTGCCAGTAGTTGGCGAGAGTGTGCAGCCGTTTCGCCTTTCTGAACTCGGAGAAGGTATTCTTTGTCCCTATCAGGCAGTACAGTTCGTCATACATGCCGCACCGGCAGAACTGGTAGGCAATTTCTTCTATGGCACCCTGCTCTTTTGGATTATTCTTGAAGAAGTCGATGATAAGGTGGCGGTAATCTGATTCCGTCGATTTGTCCGTCAGGAACGTAAGGTGGACCGCCTTGTCAAAAAGGTCGTGAGCGAAGAGCACTTTGCCCTGTCGGGTGACTATATGGTTGCCGCAGAGGTTGAGGATCTGGGATACCGTCATTCGGCTCTCGCCGCTGACTTCGACAAGAATATGTTCGTCAAGTCCCCTTTCGGATAGGGCTATGAGCGACAACACTTTCCCGACGGCTTCGCCATCTTGGTCGAAGAACTCCCTGTACCTTTCTATCAGACGGCACAGGAACTGTGTCGGGTCGCCGCTGTCGAGCAGGGATTCAATGTGGGCAAGTAGATGCTCATAGTTGCCATATCGTCTAATCTCGTCGATCAGTGAGGTGAGAATCAGGGTGTTGTCGAGCAATGGGAGCTTGCGCGTAAGTGGCTCTATTTGTGTCATTGACAGGCTTTTCCTGTAGTCGGCAAAGTATTTCTCGACGAGGGTCATGCGTTGCTCCAGGTCAAGTGGGCGCATGGCGAGCCGTCGCCAGGAGGGGTCTATCTCATTCACTATGGCGGACTCTTCAAGGGAGGAGAAGACTGTTTTCACGCCATCGTTCCATTCCGGCCACCATGTCAGGTTGCCTTCTCTGCCTTCGGCAACGAGTTGGTTGATGCCATCGATGATGATGATGAGAGGCTTTTCAGGCCGTATGTCGGGTGCCATGAGCCTCAATTGGTCGATGCCTGGTTTGCTGCCATCGTATTGAAGTCCGTACAGTTCGCTCAACTGGTAGCAGAGTTGGCTGGCGGCATCGTCAAACATCATGTTGGTTCCCAGCGCGGAAGCGAACACGAATGCGGTGTCGGCATCGCCAGCGCTGAGCAACTGAAGGGCAGTATGGGCGAGGAGGGTGCTTTTCCCTGACCCGCTGGTGCTGGTCAACAGGAGCCCTTTCTCCTCTCCGTTTCGGACATAGTCATACAGCTCGTCGGCGGTTGCCTGTGGAGCTACAAAGTAGCGCGTCATGGATTCAAGCAGTCCTGTCTGCTTGCGCCTGTAGGCTTGCCAACCCTTGTTGTCGACATCGGGGAAGAGGGCAACGAGTTTGTCCCTGAAGTCTGTCAGCACCATCTTGTTCAGCTCTTCCGCTGTCTTGTAGTGGCGTACGGGGTAGAGCTTCTGTCCGTCAACCAGTGTTCGAAGTGCCTTTTGACGTGGGTCTATGGCCTCTTCGTCGCAGTCTTTAATATAGAAAAAGCAATGTATTTTCTTGTTGCTGCGTAGTACCCCGTATTGAATCTCCATCTCGGTCATGCTCATTCCTTTGCTGATGTCGTCGATGGCCCAGTCGTGATTAGGGGATATAACCGTGGCCCAATCGGTTTCCTCCACGCATGGTGTCCAGCCGTAGCGGCTGCCGAGGATGCCAATGAAGAAGGGGTGAGACTTCTCGATCTCGTCGAGGCAGATGTCTATGACCTTGCTGCTGCGCGACTCCTCTTCGGTGATGCCCCAGCGAAGGTCGATGTCGGTGATGGTGACATTTTTCATCGCGGCGAGTCGACGAAGCCAGGGGAATGTCTTGGAGACGAGGGTGTCGCGCTCCTGCTGCATGTCGTTGAACGTGGATGAGATGAAGACCCTGATGTTTTGGGAGCTGATATTGTCCATTGGTTAAACGGTTAGGTGTCGGTTGGTGTTGGTGGAACGGATACCATGTGGCACAGGTAGGGTGCTATGGTACCAGTATTTCCAGCGATTTGGGGATGTTGGTGAAATGGAGATGGTCGCCGATGTCTTCGCCTTCGCCGTCGATATTGACCCAGCGTTCTTCGTTGTTGTAGACTGTCACTTCGTGGGCTTTGAACATTTCGACATGCTGCGACAGTTCGAAATGGTTGAGGTAGAGGAGTGGGGCAGTGAGCGCAAGATGATGGAAAGGGATTCGGTCGACGATGCAGACATCTATGAGTCCGTCGTCGAGTTTGGCCAGTGGCGCTATGGCAGTGTTGTAGCCGAACTGGTTGGAGTTGGCCAGGCTGATGAACCAGGCTTTGCGTTCCATCTCTCGGCCGTCGATGACGAGACGGTAGGTGTGCTCTTTGTATGTGAAATAGTCCTCGGCAATGATTTTGGCGTAGGCTTGGAGTCCGCGGACCTTGGCTTGTTTCATGCGGCGCGCCACGCGGGCGTCGAATCCGATGCCGGCGATGCTGGCGATGTGTTTGATTGCTTGATTGCTTGAATGCTTGAATGTTTGAGTTGAAAGCTGGATGGTATCGATTTCGGCGACGTGGAAGCGGTTGAGCATCTGGATGGCATGGGCAGGGTTGAGGGATATGCCGAGGTTGCGTGCGAGGCCGTTGCCGCTTCCGCAGGGGATGATGCCGAGAGGGATTGCTTGATTGCTTGATTGCTTGATTGCGTCGGTGGCGAGTAGGCCTGAAACGACGTCGTTGACGCTGCCGTCGCCGCCGACAGCGATGATGGCTGCTGGGATTGCTTGATTGCTTGATTGCTTGATTGCCTGACTGGCTATCTCTTTGCCGTGGTGGGCATGCTCGGTGTAGGCAACTTCATAGTCGAAGAGACTATGGTCAAGATTGGCCTCGATA
>JAFSKP010000062.1 GCA_017448905.1 Bacteroidales bacterium
GCGAAAGCAGCGTAGACGGAGACAATCCAGGCGAGCTTGCTCGTCTGATGGTGCGAGAAAACAGCTCCATGAAATCAATGCTTATTTTGTCAATCATTCTCCATCCTGTTCTATTAGGTGTGAAAGTTCATGACGTTATTGTTGCTCATGGCCACAATTGCGGTGCAAAGGTACGGTTAAATCTCCAAACTGCAAAATATTTTTAACAAACAGTTGAGGTTCAGTGGATATCCATTTATTGCATGCATCAATCGGAGTTTTAACCTTGAGTTCTTTGACAAGAGATCCATGCCTTCTGTTAGTGTTGTAAAAGACGAGGAATTCCATGAGGTGCTTCTCCAGTTTGTCGTAAGAGTCGTACGATGTTTTGTGTATGGTTCCGGTCTTTATGGTGAGGTTTACACGCTCCACCATGCCATTTGTTTTTGGAGTGCCAGGCTTGGTGAGACGGTGGTCGATGTTGTCTCCGCAGGCCTGGTCGAACTTGCCCTCCTTCTCAGTCTTGGATCCTGAACGTCCTTTGAACAGTTTGTTGCTGAATTCCTTGCCGTTGTCTGTCAGAACGGTTGTTATTTCGAACGGGAAAAACTCACGGCACAGTGTCAGGAAATCAGCTGCGTTTTCGGCACTCTTCTCGTCGTATAGGCGGTAGAACAAGAGTCTGGTGGCTCTGTCGATGGCCACGAACAGGTATCGCCTTACGCCATCTATTTTCGGGAGGTAGGTGACATCTATATGCAGGTATCCGGGCTGGTATTCCTTGAACGTGCCATACACCGCCTTCACTGACTCTGGCTTGCGGTTGAGGCCATTGCGTACAAGACATCTGTACACTGTAGATGCGCAAACTTTAATCCTTTGTTGGGCCACAACCTCCACAATCTCCTCACGAGAGATCCACAGTTCCTTCCTCAGCAGGCAGATGATGGTCTCTTCGACATCTGTCAACGCATACGCGATGTTATGTGGTCGAGAACTTCTATCCTCCATCGAATTTCGGTTCTTCCACTTGGAGACAGTGTTGCTGGATGTCCCGTACTGTGCCGCCAAAAAGGCGTTCGTTTGATCGGATTTGCGTATGTCACAACGAATGTGTACATTTGTAACCGCATTTGAATGATAGCTTTGTGGCATATTTGCTTTTATTATTAGGTTTTTACATTTTGCAAATGTAGCCATTTTCGCTGTCTTGAGGGGCAAAAATCGTAAAAACTTTTGAGGTTTTATGATTTTGCCCCCAGTCAAATGCCATCAACAACCTTGTGAACTTTTACAATATATAATAGGATAGTAGTTTGTCGACGACGACTTGGCCCAGAACCTCAGAGCCAACGTATTGAGGGGTGTCTCTGTTGTGTTGACTCCCGGCAGGATGGCACACTGGTAGTCGCCCCAGTCGGAATTGTCGGTTCCCATCCACGACAGACCACGGCTACCTGTGCGGTACTGGTTGTAGGTGCCTGTGACAAAGGGGTAGCCGAAGTAGGTCTCGCTGTTGTTCAGATGGTGCCAGCAGTCGATAAAGGCTGTGCTGCTGAAAGACCCTGTGGATGTCACTCCGTCGGATGTCTCGAAGCCCATGGTGTAGGGCAGCGAGGTGATGAAGCCGCAGGCTGTGGTGAACTTGAAGCTGCGGCCCTCGCTCACGCTCCCCTCTACGGGGCATACCGGCGTGATGGTTACGGTGTATTCTGTGTGGGCGGTGAGGCCCGTAAGGGTTATTGTTTGATTGGGGAGTACGGGCGGCTCGCCCGTGAAAATATTCGGAGAGACTGTCACCTCCCAACTCGTGGCCGAGCCTATCTCCGTCCAGGTGATTGTGGCACTGCTGCTGTCGATGTCGGTCGCAGTGATATTCGCCACCCGCGGACAGTCGGGCTGCCGCGCCAGCGTGATGTCGTCCATATAAAACGTGATATTCGAGCCAGTAGGACGGTTGGCACGAATGGCTACGTATGTGCCGCCGCCCGTATAGGCTGTCAGGTCGCTCATGTATTCGGTCCATAGGTTGCTCGACCCTCCCGCATCGACGTCTCCCGCCACCTCGACGGTGTCGACATAGACAAAGGTGCTGATGTCAGCCGGGTCGGTCATGACACCTACATACAGATTGGGGGTGTAACTGCTGCTAGTGGTTTTTGCCCAGAACTTCAGCCTTAACCCGTCGATGGAGTAGAGCGAGGTGTCGACCCCTGGCAGCACTGCAACCTGATAGTCGCCGTAAGAACCCGTCGTAGTCGACAGATACCAGCTCAGATAGCGGTCGCCGCCATGCGCATTGGATGAGTTTTGGGCCACGTAGGGGTAGCCAAAGTAGGAGGTGGCATTGTTGAGCCGCTTCCAGCAGTCGACAAACGCCGTGTTGGTCACGCCTCCGGTCTGCGTCACACCATCCTCAGTCTCAAAACCCATGGTGTAAGGCAGCGTGGTGAGCGCCACACAGGATGTGCGCAGCGTGGCCGTGGTAGCTATGCTGGTATCGCCCTCTCCACATATCCCACGCACACTGACAGTGTAGTCGCTGTTGGGGTCGAGGCCTGTCAGTGTTACTGTCGGAGTGGTCAGATTGTGGAGCACGGGCGGCTCGCCCGTAATAATACTCGGACTCACGTTGACTTCCCAGCTTGTCTCCGTGCCGCCAGCCGCCCACTCCACGCCAAGGCTGTTGGACGTAATGGCCGTGGCATGAATGTTGGTAGGACGCGGACAGGTGTTCTTGACGATGACGATGTTATCTACCACCGCAGGAGGCGTCGAACCTCCTGAATAGTCGTTACGCCACAGGAACGCCAGCTTGTAGTTGCCGGGGGTGGTTATGGTGAACGTCCCCTCCTCCTGCTGCCAGGCACTGGAGAGGTTCATAGTGCCTCCTATCTGAATGGCACCGCTCGGCACTGTCGTGGAGCCCGCCGACACGCTGCCCGAAGAGGGAAACACGTAGGTCTTCAGGTAGTCGCACCCACTCTCACCATAGCATTTCCAGTCGAAGCTAATGAAATATTCGCCCGCCTCGAAGGTGAATGTGGTATACACCCATACGGTGCTCGTGCTGGAGTTGCTGTACGTTAATGACGAGCCGTTCGTGCCGACAAACAGTCCATTGCTGCCACCGGTGGTGTTGTTGACACCGCTGACACTGCCGATATACCATTTGTTCGTCTGGCTGCCGTTGACAAACGTCCACAGCGCATTGCTGTCGGCATTCTCAAAGCCGGTACTGTAAGGGAATGTGGCGATTGGGCCTGTCACACCGTTTTATGCCATCGAGAGGAAAGGCAACAACAAAGCCCATCCCATTAGAAGGATGCGTGATAATTTTTCCATTATTATCTGTTTTCGATTAATACAATACAGGGAAACTACCCCTTCCCGAAATATACAGGGGGGGTAAAATCATAATACTCAATATATTACGCAAAAACGCACTCATATTATGACTTTTTAACAATCTGCAAATATATCAAAAAAAATGAAAAAACAGTATTTTTGCAAAAAAAAAGTAAATAATTGCTTGATTGTGTGATTGTGGAACACGGGCGACTCGCCCGTGAAAAATGGCCGCACAGCATTCAATCATTCAAGCAATCAAACATTCAAACGATGGAACAGGATATTTTCGACCGCACAGAGCTTTTGCTCGGCAAGGAAGTGATGAAACGGCTACAAGATACGCGAGTCATCATCTTCGGCATCGGCGGCGTCGGCAGCTGGTGTGCCGAGAGCCTTGTGCGGAGCGGCATAGGGCACCTCACCATTGTCGACAACGACAACGTCAGCGTCTCCAACATCAACCGCCAGGCAATGGCTACAACGGAGACCGTCGGCATGCCCAAAGTAGAGGTGATGAAAAAGCGGCTGCTGAGCATCAACCCCGACGCCGACATCATAGCGCTACAGGAATTGTACTGCACACAAACCGCAGAACAGTTCCATTTAGAGAATGTGGAGCACGGGCGGCTCGCCCGTGATGTTGCCGAGTTGGAGCACGGGCGGCTCGCCCGTGATGTTGCCGGCTATGACTATGTGGTCGACGCCATCGACAGCCTAAGCAACAAGATGGAGCTGATACTCCACGCCACACGTGCCGTTGGCAAAGGCCGTTTCTTCAGCTCAATGGGTGCGGCCCTCAAGATGGACCCGTCGCAGATAAAGGTAACCGAATTCTGGGATGTCGACGGTTGCCCCCTGGCACGAGCACTCCGCAAAAGGATGAAGAAGCTTGGTCGATACCCCGCAGCAAAGTTCCGCTGCGTATGGTCGCCCGAAATGCCACACCCAAGCAATCAAGCAATCGAGCGCTTACACGGGCGAGCCGCCTGTACTCCCCACTCAACCAATCAAGCAATCAAACAATCAGACAATCAAAAGGGTTCCCTCGTCCACATCACCGCCATATTCGGCTTCACCCTCGCTGGCGAAATAATAAAATCAGTGAATAGTGAATGGTGAATGATGAATGGTGAATGGTGAATGGAGAA
>JAFSKP010000063.1 GCA_017448905.1 Bacteroidales bacterium
AAATTTTTGGTCTTTTATGTTTTTGTCCCCCAGTCAAATGCCATCAACAAACTTGTGAACTTTTACAAGTAATTCCTTTTTCTCGCCGCGAGTGGGAAGCTGCTCATGGGGCAGAAAAACAACCGCCTGGAACGCATACTCGACATCCTCTGCCAGGATCGCAAAGAACAGGACAACATGCAGATCCTCTCGGTCGACGAGGAAATGATGGAGGACGAGGAGATGCGCCGCATCGTGACGCGTCTGCTCAGTGCCGCCTCCGACACCCATGTTCGCCACAGCATGAACATCGAAGAAGAGATAAACACCGCCCTCGAAAACCGCGACACCGAGATCATGCTATACAAAAACGAGGCCATGGAGGCAAAAAAAGTCATAGCCGAAAAAGACGAGCAAATCAGCTTGAAAGATGAGCAAATCGTTTCCGCCATCCGCCTGTTACATCGCAACGGTCTAAACAAGGAACTGATTGCATCCTCGCTCAACATCAGCCTTGAAAACGTCGTCAAAGCACTGAATGGATAAACGCCTGGTTTAGTCCCGCAGAAGTGCGGAGTTAGCAAAATACTACCGATTTGCAGAGTCACTGTTTCCGCATCCAGCGGATGAAATCCCAGAGGGTCTCGTCGTCTTCGTTGGATTTCTTCCTTGGTTTGCTTTTCAGGTCGATATGACCATAGCGGGTCATGCGGCCCTCGACGAGGGAGGTCTGCTTCTTGAAGTATGGGGTCTGATGCCCAGGGTTGCGTTTGAGGGGCGACGGCAACGTCACCGCCAGCTGAGCGGCCTCATGTTTGCTGAGTGTCTTGGCAGAATGGCCGAAATAGTGCTGCGAGGCTGCCTCGCAGCCATAGATGCCGTCGCCAAACTCTATGATATTGAGGTAGACCTCCATGATGCGTTCCTTTCCCCACAGTTTTTCGACACCTATTGTGAAACCCGCCTCCAGGGCTTTTCTCAGATAACTGCGCTTGTGCGGCAGAAAAGCGTTCTTGGCGGTCTGCATCGATATGGTGCTTCCGCCACGCACGCGGCGACCACGCTTGTTCTCGCGATACGACTGCTTCAGCTGCGGAATGTCGAAACCCTTGTGCCGCATGAAACGTCCGTCCTCCGACGAGATGACAGCCGTCACGAGGTTGGGCGAGACCTCGTCGATGCTAACATAGTCGCGCTCGAAATTCACCTTGCGGTCCTTGTCGCCTACCTGCTGGAAGAAGCGTTGCACCATCAGCGGTGTCAGCGGAGGATTCACCCACTTGTACGCCACTAGCAGCAACATCGGAAGCACAACCAGGATGAGTGCCATAACCCAAATAAAGCGCCCCAACCGCCAAATGGTACGTGGGCGTCCTCGCCCGCAGTTTATTGACGGCTTTTTGGTGGATACATGCAAATCCCTGCTTTGAGGTTGCTCCAGTTCTATCGAATCAATGACATTATCGTTTTCCACCTAACCAAGGGTATATCACAGATTTTCTCAGTTCACCATCCACTCATTGATGGTCCAGGTGTCGATGTCGAATGAGACGCCGACCTTGACCACGTTGCGGCCATCGGTGGCGAACTGCTCGGCGTAGCCGCTCTCATCTATCTGCTTCAGAGCGGCTTCGGCAGTGTCGCCAACCTTGAATTCAAAGACATAGATGGTCTCCGGGGCAAAAACTATCATGTCTGTCCGCCCCGTCCAACACTTCACCTGTGTCCGCACATAGACGTTGAGCATCGAGAGGATAAGGTAGAACGTGTACTCGTAAAAACCCTCGCGCGCGGCGGCTTCCGTGAGTTTCTTCTTGAACCCCTCCACATACGGCACGCCAGCCAGAAACGCCTTCAGCTCGCGAAGCGCCTGGTCGATGTCGCCGGAAATCAAAGACTTATACATTTTGTATGCACATCCAGCCTGCACATTGCCGCTATTCACACCAGTGTACATTGAAATCAGTCCGCAAGTGAGCCCCACCCGCACCTCCTGGTTCGGAATACCCAGCTTATACATTTTGGAGAAAGCATCATAATCCTTTATCGTAAGATACCCAGTCTGATAGAGCAACGGCAGGGCATTGTTTAGATTCTCCGTCGGCAAATTAAATTCAGTTTCTGGTGCCTCGATAGAGTCAAGACCTGTGATGTCCGTCCCGAAACGCTGCATCTGGCGGAAAAGGAACGTCGGCGTGGCACTCTCGAACCAAAAACTGCGTATCTCCTTCTTGGCAAAGCAGTTCATCAGGCTGTACGGGTTATACACTTCGTCCGATTTTTTCGAGAAATGATAACCGTCGTAGTGTTGCTTGAGACGACTGCGCATCTCTTCAAACGTGCATTCGTATTCTTTTGCCAGCATTTCGACATCCTCTCTCAATGCAGTCACAAGCCCGTTTTCTGTAATACCGCATATAGTGGCATACTCGTCGTCCATCGACATGTCCGATATGTTGTTGAGCGTCGAGAAGATGCTCAACTGGCTGAACTTGGTGATGCCTGTCAGGAAACAGAACCGTATGCTCCCTTCACATGCCTTCAGCGGCTGAAAAAACTCACGCATCACCGACCGCATATCTTCAAGCCTGTCATTGTCATGCAGCACGTCGAGCAAGGGAGCGTCATATTCGTCTATCAGGACAACAACCTTGGACTCATGCTTCTTGTTTGCTGACAAGATTATTCTTTTCAGGCACTGCCCCGGCGTACGCGACTTAACATTCACTTCGTATTCAGCGCAATAATCCTCAAGAACATCTTTCAACCCGCTCCTCAGCTTTGCCGCATTTCCCATGTCTTTCGCCGTGCTCAGGTCAAGATGGATGACAGGGTATCCCTTCCACTCCTTCTC
>JAFSKP010000010.1 GCA_017448905.1 Bacteroidales bacterium
CGGCGGCATGAGCCTCACCATCTATCCCAACCCGACCAGCGACGCCACCACCATCGCCCTCAGCGGCGTGAACGGCGAGGTCAGCATCACCATCGTCGACATGAACGGCCGCACAGTGAAGACCGACACCATGTCGTGCGAGGGCGACTGCACCAAGCGTATGGAGGTCAGCGGCCTTGCCCAGGGTGCCTACTTCGTCCGCGTCAGCGGCGAGGGAGTCAACCAGGTCAAGAAACTGGTTGTGAAGTAGCCTCTCAAAACTAGAAGCTCTAGACTTGTCTAGATTGTCTAGACAGTCTAGAGCATCTAGACATTCTAAAAAAAGAAAGGGCGACCGTGTTCGGTCGCCCTTCTTTTTGAACAGTGAGGGCGACCGTGTTCGGTCGCCCTTCTCATGTTGTCAGCAGGCTATCGACAGGAAGAATGGTCTGCCGCCTCCGGCTGGTGTCACCAGCTGCGTCGTTATTGTGCAGCCTGCCTTTTCGGCATCCTGTTCCACGCTCTTGATATGGTCCAGAAGTATGCCCGTCCCTGTCCACTTGAAAAAGGCCTCCTTGCGTGTCCAGAGACGCGCAAATTCCATCTCGGGTTCTGCGTTTTGTCGTATGCTCTCCTGTTCCTCGTCGGCGAAGACTCGCTGTAGCAGGGTGCCACTGTAACGTCGGCGTCCTTCTATATCTATGCCTATCTCGCGGTCGCTGACCCCCACGGCAATGGCCTCCTTGCAATGGCTGATGTTGAAGTAGACGCCCTCGCGGTCGCTGAGGTAGGGCTTGCCGTGCTCGCCGAATGTGAAGTTGAGGGTTGGCTGCCAATCCGACGGCACACCGGCGAGTTGGAATTCCCTGATGGAGAGTCCGTCGCTTTCGATTTCCGCCCTGTCGTTTCCGATGGCATGGGCTAGCATGAGGTAGCTCACGGCTATCTCGCGTCTGCGAGACAGCAGCTTCGTGCCGGCCATGGCCTCTTGCTGTTGGAAAGGCATGCAAGGCAGCATCTGTTCAATCTCTGCTTCCCCTAGCACCTCGAAATCATTGAAATAGTATATTATCATCGCTGTTCTAAAAAAGAGGGTGTCGTGATGGCACCCTCATTATAGCCAACTGCGTCGTGCAGTTGTGTTTTCTCTATGGTACGCAGGCGGCCCCGCCTGCGGTTTTGGTTTTTGCTTACTGCGTGACGCGCTCGAGCCACTTGACCATGCAGAGCATGACAATCATCGAGAGCAGGCAGACACCCATGAAGACAGCCCAGCAGGTCCAGATGGGCCAGTTGGTGTACATCAGGGGTCCGATCCAGAGCAGTCCGTTGCCCACGGCGGTGGCGCCGAGCCAGAGACCCTGGCAGAGGCCGAGGAGGTTCTTGGGGGCAACCTTCGAGACGAAGCTCAATCCCAGCGGGCTGATGAAGAGCTCGGCGACAGTCATGAAGAAGTAGTAGACGATGAGCACCCAGGGACCGGCTTTCAGTCCGGCAGCTGTGGTGGCGTCGAGAGCGGTGAAGTCGTTGGCCGAGGGGTAGCCTGCACCCTTGCAGAAGACGGTCATGAAGAGGTAGGCGCAGGCCGCAATACCCATACCGATGGCTATCTTGCGCGGTGTGGAGAACTTGCGACCCCACTTGGTGCCGAAGAGCCACATGATGGGGAAAGTAAGCAGGCACACAAAGAACGGGTTGACGGCTTGCCATACCTCGGGCGGGAAGAGCGATGTGTTGACGAAGTCACGGGCAAAGAGCGACATGGAGGTGCCGTTCTGGTGGAACGACCACCAGAAGAAAACGGCGATGATGAGTACTGCGAAGAGGGCGTAGAGACGTTGCTTCAGCTCCTTGGCCATGGCGGCTTTCTCCTCGGCGGTGTACTGGACGCTCTCGGTGGCGGCTTTCTTTGCCGGCGTGGGGAATTTCCGCTTGCTGACAAGGAAGATGGTCAGTGAGATAAGCATGGCGGCGACTGAGGCTATAAAGCTGTAGTGGACACCAGTGTTGAAGACGTTGAGATAGTTCTGGCAGACATCCATGGCGGCAGCGCTGTCGGCGGGGAGGGTGACACTCATGTTGGCGAAGAGTTCAGTGGCTTTGGCGATGGCTTCGGGAGCCATGGCTACGCCGGTCTCTATCGAAGTGATGTACTGATGGCAGAGGGCGGGGAGGTCGGCGTTGTATTCCATGCCGTTGACACCGAGCCACCAGCTGCGCAGCAGGGGCGCTACAAAGGGGGCGATGAGGCCGCCCACGTTGATGAACATGTAGAAAATCTGGAAGCCTGGGTCGCGCTTGCTCTTGGCGTCGGCAAGAGCCTCGGGGCTGATCTTGGCGGCTTCGGCCTCGAAGTTGTCGTACATCTGTCCTACGATGGCCTGCAGGTTGCCTTTGAAGAGGCCGTTGCCGAAGGCTATCAGCAGCAATGCAAAGCAGGTGAGGGGCAGCAGCCAGCCTATGTTGCCGGATGTGGCCAGGATGGGGATGGCCAGGATGATGTAGCCACAGGCCATGACCAGCAGTCCCGACTGGATGGTGGTCTTGTAGTTCTGCGTGCGGTCGGCGATGATGCCGCCCACCAGGCTCAAGATATAGATTCCGCAGTAGAAGGCGGAATAGATACCCGTGGCCACGCCGTTGCTCAACCCGAACTTGGAGCAGAGGAACAGCACCAGCACCGCATTCATAATATAGTAGCCGAAACGCTCGCCCATATTACTCAATGCGGCTGCAATTAGTCCTTTAGGATGTCCTTTCATTGTGTAAAATGTTTTGGTTAATAATATTTTAATTTTGGTTTTTGTTTTTTCGGGAATGAATTGAATTTGCAAATTTACATAATTTTTTTATAATTGCGTTACTTTCGTGGGATATTTTGTATTTTTGCATCTTGAAATGAAATGTGAAACATTCGATAAAGAGGTGCAGCTTAGTGCCGTTGCCACGCTGCGGCAGGGCGGCACGCTGCTCTATCCGACCGACACTATATGGGGCATCGGCTGTGACGCCACAAATGCCGCCGCAGTCGAGAAAATCTATGCCATCAAACAGCGCGACCACAGCAAGAGCATGCTCATCCTCTGCGAGGACATCTCCATGGTGCATCGTTTCGTCGGCAGGGTGGGGGAGAAAGCCACGCAGCTGCTGCTGTCGCAGGACCGTCCCACTACGGTCATCCTCCCGATGACGGAAGGTCTTCTGGCCGCTAACTTGGTGGCCGCCGACGGCACCATAGGTGTACGCATACCGCAGATGGTCTTCTGTCATGAGATGCTCCGCCTTTTCGGATGCCCCATAGTCAGCACCTCGGCCAACCTCTCGGGCAATCCTTCCCCTCGGTGTTATGCCGAAATCGATGCTTCGTTGCGGACGCGCGTCGACTACTGTGTCCCCGCCACTGAAGAGCGGTCGTCGGGCTCCTCCGGCTCGCGTATCGTCAAGGTTCTTGATTCTGGTCGGGTGCTGGTGTTAAGGCCATAAAAAAAGCGGATTCACTGTGTGGAACCCGCTTTATGTGTTGGTGTCGTCATGCCGACTATCTTTTGGAAGGCATGGCTTTGGGGTTGGGCCGCTCTATTGTCTCCATATCATTCCCCATGTCGGATTTCCCACCATGTTTGTGCATGGCTTTTTTCAGGCCAAGCTCGCGAGGTCCCTGCTTGAAGACTATGTCGATGGGTATCTTGGCTTTCTCTATGGTCTTGAGGTCGTGTTGGAGCTCCAGGCGTACCGTGCCGTTCTTGGCGGCATAGTTGCTCGCGGCCTTGTAGTCGCCGTTGCCCTCGGTGGCCAGCACCAGTGCGGCCCATTCCTCGATGGCTTTACGCATGTTCTTGACGTCGACTTTGTATCTGCCGTCCTTGGTGCGTGTGAAGGCCTTTCTGTCCTGCATGAAATTGAAGCACATAATGTTGGCTATGCCGTGAGCCTCTTTGGCTCCAAACCGCACACTGCGCAGCAGTCCGGCCATATAGGAGACGTAGGCATCCTCGACGCTGATGCCTTTGAGTTCCCCTTTTTCGATGAGCGTCTGCACCATGAAGAGCCCGCAGATGTCGGCTTTGGCCTCTTCCCAGGCACTGTACTGGTTTTTGAGAGCCTCGCGCACTGTGCCTTTCCCGTCGATGGTGTTTTTGATGCCAAGCCCGTGTGCCACCTCGTGGAAGCATACATTGTTGAAGAAGGCCTCGAACCGCACGTTCTTTATCTGGCTCTTGTCGATCATGAGGTTGGCTATGGGGAACAGGATGTTCTCATACTTTGCTTCCATCGCGTTCCTGAGCTGCATACGGCGTGTGCCGCGCTCCAGCTGTACCTGTTCGTCGTTGGGCAGGTTGATGGCAATGGTCTTGCCGGCGGCGTTGCATTCGCCGGCGTAGTATACCACATCGTAGACGTATAGGTCGCTTTCGGTACCGGGTCGCTCTCTCTTGTACTTGGGGTCGCAGGGCAGGAGGGTCTGCATCTCGGGCAGCATCGAGGTGTAGCGCTCCAGGCGGCCGGACCAGTCCTCGTCCTTTATCAGCACGAAGGCTTCGAAGGAGGTCTTCAGACCGAAGAGGCCGTCCTCATAGTTCTCGATGGGACCGAAGACGAAATCCAGACGGCTCTTCTTCATGTCCATCCAGACCATGTCGCTCTTCTGGTACTCGTCGCTGCGGAGAGCCTCTCTGCGTGCTTCAAGGTAGTTCTTCATCTCTTCGTCTTCTGCGAGCTCTATTGCTTTCCCCAGCAGCATGTCGGCTTGTCTGAGTTGCTTGGCATAGGCTTTGCTGTAGGGTATCACGATGATGTTGCCCTTGATGTCGCGGCGCAGTATGCTGTAGGGACTTGTCTTAAGGGGGTCGTCGAGCTTGTTGAATTCCGCCTCTTTCATGTCGGCGGGGTAGAAGTTGGCTCCGGCGGGTTTGTCGCCGTAGCCGGACAGGAATGGACGGTCGCCGTCCAGCCGGTCCCATGCACCATATTGTATCTCGGCGAAGCGTCTCTTGTCGGGGTCTTCCAGCTCCTTGAGCCTCTTGCGATTGCCCTCGCCGAAGGTCTGCTCCCAGTAGATGTCGTCCATCACGTCGGCAATCTCGATAAAAAGGCTTACCAGTTCTCGTTCGCGTTCACTTAGCTTCTCCATGTCGGCCTTCAGTGGCACGGTTGCATACTGTTCTATTTTGTCTTTGATTGTCATTGCATTGTTCTGGGCATTGGCCACGGTCGTTGCCGCTATGGCCAGTGCGAGGAGGGGGATTGCGATTTTCTTCATATTATGCAGCGTTTAAAAAATATGTTGTGACAATAATCTTGGTTATTTTACTGATAATAAGCGAGAGAAATTCTTTAAACTGTAAACTGTAAACTGTAAACTGTAAACTGTAAACTTTAAACTGTAAACTGTAAACTTTAAACTGTAAACTGTAAACTTTAAACTTTAAACTTTAAACTTTAAACTTTAAACTGTAAACTTTAAACTGTAAACTTTAAACTTTAAACTATACTATGTGTTTGTTTTTCAGTCTTTTTTTTGTTTTCCCCGTCGCCGTAGGCGGAATCTGTTTACAAGATTCATAGGTTTTCGCTCGCGCAGCGTGCAGTGGAATAGAGATTGGCTTATGCCAGTTCGGCATTAAGGAATTTGTGTTTCTTCAGCAGTTTCTGCACCTCATTGTTTTCGGCGGTCTCCATCAAGGCCTGGATATAACGCATGTTGTGGGTGTCGGTCCCGAGATATTCCGACATGCCTTTCTCTATGTATTCGAAACCTTTGCGCTTTGGTGAGTCTCCGTAGAATCCGTTGAGCGAAAGGATGTTGACCTGGAAGGCGATGCCCATGTCGCGCATCTCCTTCACTTCGGTGCTGTGGACGTTGAGGTAGGGGTATCTCTCGGGGTGGGCGAGAATCAGTTTGTATCCCATCTTGATATAATCCCTGAATATTTCGATGGGCATGTAGTTGTTGTTGTGGAGCGAGAACTCGCAGAGCAGCCTCTTCCCGGGCAGGGTCAGAACGTTGTCCACGCCGGGCATGCGTGCGAATGCGGGGTCGAAGCGGTATTCGCCGGCGATGCATGCCACCTCGGGCAGTCCTTTCTCGCCGCTTCCCTCGATGGCTTTCTTGAGATCGGCGAAGCGTCTTTTAATGTCTTCTTCATTGTTCGGGTACCGTGCCTGGAAGTGTGGGGTAAGGAAGACTTTCTTGTACCCCACTGTTGCCATTGCCTTGAGGCAATGCAACGTCTCCTCCGTGTTGCTCGAACCGTCGTCGACTCCTGGCAGCAGGTGACAGTGCATGTCAACAGCCAATGGAGCGAATGTCTCTGTTTTTTTGAATAAACTGAACATTGTGATAGTTGGTTAGGGGGGGGGTAAATTATTGAAGTAGAGTTAGTTGGTAGTTTTTTGCACTATTATGGGTATTTGCAAATATACTTCTTTTTTACATAACAGCAGAAAAAAAAAGGTGCCTTCCAATGAGGGCACCTCCATGATTTGGTTTAATCGTATTATCTGCGATGGCCACCGCCGTTGCCGGAACCACGGCGGTCGCCACCGTCGCGGCGGGGACCGCGGTCGCCATCGCGACGGGGACCGTTGCCACTCTCGCGGCGGGGACCACGGCTACCGTCGCGGCGGGCTGGCTTCTCCTCCTCGTAGCCTTCGGGCTTGGGGAGCAGGGCACGGCGGCTGAGCTTGATCTTGCCGCTCTTGTCGTCGAAGGCGATGACCTTCACCTGGAACTCGTCGCCCTCCTTGATGAGGCCTTCGAGGGTCTCGGTGCGGCCCCACTGGTATTCGCTGATGTGCATCAGGCCTTCCTTGCCGGGCAGGAACTCGAGGAATGCGCCGAATTCGACAATCGAGACGACCTTGGCGTTGTAGATGTCGCCCACCTCGGGAACGGTGCAGATATCTTTAATCCACTTGATGGCGGCCTCGATGTCGTCCTTGTTCTGCGAGGCGACGTCGACGATGCCGTACTCGCCCTCTTCTTCGATATTGATGATGGTGTTGGTCTCGGCCTGGATTTTCTGGATGACCTCGCCACCCTTGCCGATGACGGCACCGATGAAGTCTTTGGGAATCTTGATTTGCTCGATGCGGGGCACGAAGTCCTTGTAGTCGGCGCGGGGCTCGGGGATGGTGGCCTGGATATGGTCGAGGATGTGGAGGCGACCTTGGCGAGCCTGTTCGAGGGCTTTGGCGAGGACATCGTAACTGAGACCGTCGACCTTGATGTCCATCTGGCAGGCGGTGATGCCGTCGCGGGTGCCACAGACCTTGAAGTCCATGTCGCCCAGGTGGTCCTCGTCGCCAAGGATGTCGCTAAGCACGGCCCATTTGTCGCCTTTGCTGATGAGACCCATGGCGATGCCGGCCACGGGCTTGCGCAGCTTGACGCCGGCGTCCATCAGCGCCATGCAGCCTGCACAGACGGTGGCCATGGAGCTGGAGCCGTTGCTCTCGAGGATGTCGCTGACGACGCGGATGGTGTAGGGGCATTCCTCCGACGAGGGGAGGACCTCCTTGAGGGCACGCCAGGCCAGGTGACCGTGACCCACCTCGCGGCGGCTGGTGCTGCCGGCTCGTTTCACCTCGCCAGTGGCGAAGCCGGGGAAGTTGTAGTGCAGCAGGAATTTGCGTGTGCCTTCGATGACGGCACCGTCGATGACCTGCTCGTCGAGCTTGGTGCCGAGGGTGCAGGTGCTGAGCGACTGTGTCTCGCCGCGCGTGAAGATGGCGCTGCCGTGAGCTGAGGGCAGGTAGTCGACCTCGCTCCAGAGGGGGCGTATCTCGTCGAGCTGACGGCCGTCGAGACGGCTGCGCTCTGCCAGCACCATGTCGCGCATGGCTTCGCGCTCGGTGTCGTGGTAGTAGCGGTCAATCATGAACTTGATGTCGTCGGTGAGGGTCTCTTCGGTATAGTTGGCGTCGATGAACTCCTGCTTGATGGCCTCGAAACCCTCTTCGCGCTGATGCTTGTTGGCAATGCCTTGCTTGCTGAAGTCGTAGCACTTCTGATAGACGGCATCGTGGAGGCGCTGGCGTAGTTCCTCGTCGTTGACTTCGTGGCAGTACTCGCGCTTCTCGGTCTTGCCGGCCTCGACGGTGAGCTCGTCAAGCACGCGGCACTGGATCTTGATGGCCTCATGGGCGGCTTTGAGGGCACCCAGCATCACGTCCTCGCTCACCTCCTTCATTTCGCCTTCTACCATCATGATGTTGTCGGCTGTTGCGGCGACGATGAGGTCAAGGTCGGCGCGTTCGATGTCCTGCATGGGGGTGTTGATGACATACTGTCCGTCGAGGTAGCTGACGCGCACCTCGCTGACGGGACCGTTGAAAGGTATGTCGCTCACGGCGAGAGCCGAGGCGGCTGCCAGGGCTGCCAGCTGGTCGGGCATGGTGTCGTGGTCGCCACTGATGAGGGTGATGTTCACCTGCACCTCGGCGTGGAAATTGTCGGGGAAGAGGGGCCGCAGGGCACGGTCGACGAGGCGTGCTATGAGAATCTCATGCTCTGAAGGACGTGCCTCGCGTTTGAAGAAGCCTCCGGGGAATCGCCCTAATGCGGCGTATTTCTCCTGATAGTCTACGGTGAGGGGCATGAAGTCGACGTTCTCGCCCACCTCCTTTTTCGAACAGACGGTGGCAAGAAGCATCGTGTTGTTCATTCGTACTACGGCACTGCCGTCGGCCTGTTTGGCCAGCTTGCCGGTCTCGATTTCGATCATGCGGCCGTCGCCGAGGTCGAATTTCTTGTTGATAATGTTCATTTTTTGTTTTTTTTATATCATTCCGCAGCCGCAAGGACCGTCCTCGCGGCCAAATAAAAGTTTGTATTTCAATGTTTTATCTCCTTCAGCGGGCAGCATTATACCGGCAAAAAGAAAGTGCAAAAATAATAAAAAAAAGAATAGGAGAAATAAAGGTGAGTTCTAAAAAACCTTTTTTTCCGCCATCTGGTACAAGCTCCTGTGGAGCGCGTAGAGGAGATATGTGGGTGGAAACAATGACGTGCAGGAGAAATAAAGATTTCAAGTTTCGGCAGTAGAAGTGATTCTTTTCCCGTCATTATTAGAGACAGCCATCAAATGCTGGTACGTAACTGAACCGGCATTGAGGAAATGGCGTTAAGAAATTTTCGTTGAGGGAGCGTTAAGAATCGTCTGCGAAG
>JAFSKP010000011.1 GCA_017448905.1 Bacteroidales bacterium
ACTGACACACGCTATCTCTTGTTTCATCCGTTTCAATTTCCTCTCGCTTCCTCCCCCCTTTTCAACCACTCGTTTTTCCGTCGAAAGCGAGTGCAAAAATACAACCGTTTTTTAAACTGACAAATTTTTTTTCGAAAAAAAACACATTTTTATTTTTTCTATCTATATTTCAAGAAATTAAAAACAGATTTTTTTTAAAAATTCAGAAAGAAACATAGGGAAAACAGCAAAAAAACTCAATTTTTAGCAAAAATTCACCCCCAAAAAACAAAAAATAGGTAAAAACAATGCAGCATATTAATTTTCAGATTTTTAGTACTCATTTTCACCCACAAATACAATTATTTATCAACAACAATATGAAAGAAACGATGAAACAAAAAAAAAGTGTATCTTTGCAACCGCAAATGTGGATAGATTTGTAATGATTGCAACCACTGTAAAAAATGCTAAAGCAATATTCTACAGCCCTTTCATTCTCCAAATCTGTTACATTAAAGATTATTCAAACAATTTAAAAATGTAACAAAATGAGTTATTTCTTCACTTCTGAATCAGTTTCCGAGGGTCATCCGGACAAAGTGGCCGACCAAATTTCCGATGCCCTTTTGGATGAATTTTTGCGTCATGACCCTGAAAGCCATGTGGCGTGTGAGACCCTTGTCACCACTGGGCTCGCCGTAGTCAGTGGCGAAGTCACATGCAACGATTACGTTGATGTCCAAAGCACGGTGCGCGATGTAATACGCGAGATAGGCTATACCAAAGGCGAATACAAATTCGAGGCCGAATCATGCGGCATCTTGTCAGCCATTCACGAGCAGAGCCAGGATATAAACCAAGGTGTCAGCCGCAAAGCAAAGAAAGACCAGGGAGCCGGCGACCAGGGCATGATGTTCGGCTACGCATGCCGCGAGACCGACGAGTTTATGCCGCTGCCAATATGTCTTGCACATATTATATTAATAGAGCTAGGGAAAATCCGTCGCGAAGGCAAGCAGATGCGCTACCTGCGTCCCGATGCCAAGAGCCAGGTGACGGTACAATACAGCGACGGAGGCAAGCCTGAACGAATAGACACGATTGTTGTCAGCACCCAGCACGACCCCGACGTGGAGCAGGAGCAAATATGCAAAGATGTAGAAAAGGTACTGCTTCCACGCGTCGTCAAGCGTTTGCCGAAAGCGACACAAAAGATGTTTGACGAGGATGTAAAACTGTTCGTCAACCCGACTGGCAAGTTCGTTATTGGCGGTCCCCATGGCGACACGGGTCTCACTGGTCGCAAAATCATCGTCGACACCTACGGCGGACGCGGCGCTCATGGCGGCGGTGCCTTCAGCGGCAAGGATGCCTCGAAAGTGGATCGCTCGGCAGCCTATGCCACACGCCATATCGCCAAGAACCTCGTTGCCGCCGGAGTCTGCGACGAAGCCCTCGTACAGGTAGCCTACGCCATAGGCGTTGCCGAACCCGTTGGACTTTACGTCAACACATACGGTACGGCGCATGTGGAGATGACTGACGGTGAGGTTGCCAATCACGTCCGTAAGCTCTTCGACCTTCGCCCCTACGCCATCGTTGAACGCTTCGGGCTTAAAAACCCAATCTTCCGTCCTACGGCAGTCTACGGACACATGGGGCGCGACCCTTACGAGACCGAAGTCACAATCTACAAGAATGACAAGCCCGTCAAGAAGACAGTACAGTTTTTCGGATGGGAGAAACTCGATATGGTTGAAACAATAAAGAGAGAATTCAAGATAAAATGACTAAATTAAGTGTAAACATAAACAAAGTTGCCACCATCCGCAATGCACGCGGGGGCAATACGCCCGATGTGCTGAAGTTCGCACAAGACTGCGAGCGTTTTGGTGCACAGGGTATCACCGTCCATCCGCGTCCCGACGAGCGGCATATCCGCTACGCAGATGCACTTGCCATCAAACCGCTCATCAATGTGGAATATAATATTGAAGGAAACCCCAAAGGCATTTCCAAAAGTCGTCCTTACGGCTTTATCGATCTAGTGAAAGAGATACGGCCTGCGCAGGTCACACTGGTGCCCGATGCCGAAGGCGTGCTGACGAGCAATGCCGGATGGGATACCGTCAAGAATCAGGACTATCTGAAGGATGTCGTCAAGGAGTTCAAGGCCTGTGGCATCCGAGTGAGCATCTTCATCGACGCCAACCCCAAAATGATAGAGATGGCCGCCAAGACCGGCACCGACCGCGTGGAACTCTACACCGAGAGCTACGCCAGCCAATATGCAGCCGGACGCGAAGAGGCGATAAAACCGTTCGTGGAGGCAGCAAAGGTGGCCCGCGACTGCGGCATTGGTCTCAACGCAGGCCACGACCTCTCGCTGGAAAACCTGACATTCTTCCACCAGCGAATCCCCTGGGTCGACGAAGTCAGTATCGGCCACGCCCTCATCAGCGATGCCCTATACCTCGGTATCGAGGAAACCATTCACAGATACAATGACTGTCTAAAATAACTGAAAATGAACAAACCAACAACCCCAGTACTGCTGCTCACCGGCTATCTAGGCAGCGGCAAGACAACTCTACTCAACCGCATCCTCAACAACCGTCGCGGAATCCGTTTTGCCGTCATAGTAAACGACATAGGGGAAGTCAATATCGACGCCAGCCTCATCGCCAAAGGCGGCATCGTCGGGCAGAAAGACGAAAGCCTTGTGGCACTACAGAACGGCTGCATCTGCTGTACGCTGAAGATGGATCTCGTAGAGCAGCTGAGCGACATTATCGGCCAGCACCGTTTCGACTACATCGTCATTGAAGCCAGCGGTATCTGCGAGCCAGAGCCTATAGCACAGACGATCTGCTCGATCCCATCCATGGAGGAGAAGTACACCCGCGAAGGCATCCCCGTCGTCGACAGCATCGTCACCGTCGTCGACGCGCTACGAATGAAAGACGAGTTCGGCAGCGGCAAAGACCTTCTCCGTCCCGGACTTGCCGAGGACGACATAGAGAACCTCGTTATCCAGCAGATAGAGTTCTGCAACATCATCCTCCTCAACAAAGCATCGGAGGTAGATACCAGCGAACTGCATCGCATTCATGAAATCATACGAGCCATCCAACCCAAGGCAGAAATCATCGAGTGCGACTACTGCGACATTGACTTCGACCGCATACTCAACACGGGCATGTTCGACTTCGACAAGGTGGCAACGTCAGCAGCATGGATTGATGCCATAGAAGGGCACCACGAAGAGGAGGACGATGACGACGAGGAGGACGACCACGACGACCACCATCACCATGAACATGAGCACGGGCACCATCATGAGCACGAGCATCACCACCATCATGACCACGACCATGACGAAGGAGAAGCCGAGGAATATGGCATCAGCACGTTCGTCTACTATCGTCGAGAGCCAATGAATATCAGCCGATTCGACGAGTTCGTGGCACGCCACTGGCCCAAAGAGGTGATACGAGCCAAAGGCATCTGCTGGTTTCTCTCCGAACCCGATACCTGCTACCTCTTCGAGCAGGCAGGTTCACAGGTCTCACTCCGCGACAGCGGCCAGTGGTATGCCACCATGCCCGACGACGAGCTCCTCGAATTCATGCGCCGCAACCCAGACCTGCAACGCGACTGGGACGACACCTACGGCGACCGCATGCAAAAAATTGTTTTCATCGGTCAGAACTTAGACCGCGAGGCCATTACCGCAACTCTTGACAATTGCCTTGCCAAGAGCTATTCATATTAATTGTAAAGAACCAATATCATGAAGCGTACGGCTTTTCTTTTCCTGATTGCTCTCGCCACAGCAGTTGCAGCACAAGAGCGGCAGAGAAACCTCGGTCTGATTCCCACGCCACAACGAGTGGAGATGGGTAACGGATACTGCTCTCGTTCGGTCATGCAGAAGATGCCACGGACCGAGTATGTGGACACACTTCCCGCAGAGGCCAATCTCAACCAAGCCTATCAACTGACGATCGGGAAGAAAAGTATAACCATCCGCTGCATCAAAGGAGGCGAAGGCGAGCGCTATGCCCTGATGACCCTTGCCCAATTGGAGCAAATTCACGGTTCCGACAGTGTCCCCTGCTGCACCATCACCGACTGGCCTGCCTATCGTCTGCGCGGATGGATGGACGACCAGAGCCGCGGTCCCGTTCCTCACGATACCTATCGCCAACGGCAATGGCAGGCACTTCATGCACTGAAATACAACTTCTGCAACTACTATACCGAACACACTCTCTACCAGGAAGAATATCCCGACCTGGCTCCAGCCTACGCCGTCACCAAGCGTCATCCCGACGAGTTCATCAACCTGCAGCTCTTCGCCCATGCAGAGAAGACGCTCCGCATCCCCTTCTATCAAGACTTGATGGACAGCCGAGCCAACTTCAACCCCGCCTCGTACCACATCTCCGACTTCCTTTTCAGCCGCATCGTCGAAGCCATGAAGCAGAACCCCACGTCGCCCTACTTCATAATCAACTGCGATGAGACGGAGCAACTAGGCACAGGCCGTGCACGCCACTATGTCGACAGTCTTGGTGCCGACCAGGTATATGTCGACCACATCAACCACTGCCACGACCTCATCGAGCAGGCACATTTCTTCCTTCATTCCAACGAACTAGGCGAAAAAGACAGCATTGACGCTCCCCTTGTCGCCATGTGGGGCGACATCGTGGCAAAGAGCCCACAGATGATGAAGCAGCTGCCCGAAGACATGGTCTATATCATGTGGGCCTACGAACCCCTCGACAGTTTCGACAATCTGATAAAGCCATTCAAAGAGCAAGGCAATCCCTTTTGGGTTGCCTCAAGTTCCAGCCACAGCGGCGTGATGATTCCCGAACCACAGCGCTATGTCAAGAATATCGCCAACCTTTATCGCGACGGGGTGCGTGGCGGTGCCGAGGGAGCCATGATTACCTGCTGGGACGACAACGGTGAAGCCCTCTTCGACAATTGCTGGCACGCCCTCTACTGGGCCGCCGAGATGGCATGGAATCCACTCAAAACCAACGATCCCGATGAACTTCGCCAACGCGAGCAGCTGTTCAACGAGAATTACAGACGGCTCTTCTACAGGGATATAGACATTTCCGAGCACGACCCAGTTGAATGTCTCTACACTTTCGGTTCGCTCGCCAGCAATCCAGACATCGCCGACTGGTATGTCTCGTCCTCGCTCCTCGAACCCCTTCTCAACATCAACCCCACCATCATCCAGCGCGACTACAACAAGATGATGGATATTCTCGACAAAGCAGAGAAGACGCTTGATTCCACAGCCAATCCTCATGCCCACTATGCCTTCATGCGTATGATTGGTTCCAGCGACAAGCTAGCCTTGCAGCAGTCCATCCACAAGCAGCTTACCGAAAGCGGACAGGAGGAAATCTGCAAAGCCCTGACAGATGCCTACTTCTGGCATCTGATGTATGTGAAACATGAATACCTGCACCTATGGGACCAGGAGAACGGCGACTACGAGCGATACATAGTCATGAACCGCTACGACCGCATGGGTAGAGAGCTACTCGAACTCGACAGGCACGTTTTTGTCGATGTGGTTTCTCCGAGTAACCAGAATACTCCGAGTAATCAAAACACTCCGATGGTTCAACTACGTACCCTCTACAACGACCGACCCATCTATTACACCCTCGACGGCAGCGAACCGACGATGGCATCCACACTCTACACCGAGCCCTTCCCGCTCGAACGTTCAGCCACAATCAGAGCTATTTCCTACAATGAGTTCGGCGAAGGTGTAATCACCGAGCATTACCTCCTCTCGCACCTTGGCATGGGAGCGAGAATCACATTAGGCACCCCCTACTCCACCTACCGCGACATCTATAGCGGCGGCGGCGCCGATGCCCTCATCGACGGGCAGTTAGGCAGCAACACCACCTACGCCGACGGACACTGGCAAGGCTACTGGGGAGACAGCATCGATGTAGCCATCGACCTCGGTACAGTCCGCGAACTGCACAGCGTCTCGATGCGCTTCATGCAGAACACCTTCGACTGGATTCTCTCGCCGAAAGAGATAAAAATCTATGTCTCCGACGACGGGGAAAAATGGAAGCTCTGCAACAGAATGAAATACGACATGGATCCACGAGAGACAGGAATGAAGTTGAAACACTACACTATAGAGCTAGGGATAGTTGACATCACGAACCAGATATTCGCCGACCAGCCCAAATCCCGTTATCTCCGCGTCGTTGTCCCCAATCCAGGACTGCTTCCGTCGTGGCATCCCGCCCCTGGACAGCCAAGCTACCTCTTCACCGACGAGATAATCATCAAATAGAAAAAGGCAGGGTTCAAACGCCCTGCCTTTCCTTGTTTACAACCTTTCTGTAGTGACAGTCTATCGATTCCGCACAGACGCCATGCCAGTTGTGCATACCACCGCCATGGCAACGGTTCGCCACCGGACAACTCGCGCACTTTCCTCTCCTTGTCCAACTTCGGTCACGGAACAGTTTGAAACCATTCTGCCACACCTCCCAGAGGTTATCCTTATAGATATTGCCTTGTGAAAAAACCTTTCTGTCGATATTGGGGCAGGCACAGATGGTGCCGTCAATCAGCACCGATGCAATATTGATGCCGGCATGACAGAAGAAAGGGTTCTGCCTGACCTTCATTTCATACGGTCCCAAGAAACCCTCACAGCTGAATGTGACGTTCATTGAATGGCGATTATTGAGAGTTGAGGCCTGACCTGCCAACTCACGTTTGGCCTTTATAAACTCCATCAGCTCGACAAGCTGCTCACCGTTCAGATGCAACTCGGCATGGTCGCAGGCTCTGCCAATAGGTATTATCGTGAAGAGCCGCCACTGCCGCACCCCCAATCCAGCCAACAGGTCATGCATCTCCTGCAGCTGTGGCAGATTGCGCTGACTGACGCAAGTGACAACATCAAAATTGATTCTCCGTTCCTTGGCCGCAATAGTGATAGCATTGATGGTACGCTGGTAGCTTCCATCATGGCCACGCATCCAGTCGTGTTCATCCTTCAAGCCGTCAAGGCTGATAGTCAGTGCACCCATGCCTCCTGCCATCAGCTTCTCATGCATGGCCTTATCGTAGAAGTAGCCATTGCTGACAATACTCCAGCCCACACCGCGACGGCGCAGCTGCCTTCCCACATCGGCAATATCTGGACGCAACAGAGGTTCGCCGCCCGTCATCACTACGGTGAAACGCTTGCCGCGTTTCTCACGGGGTATCGTGTCGAAAGCCCGCAGGAAGTCTTCGGCCGGCATGTCAGGTTCACCACCCGATGCCGTGCAGTCGCTGCCGCAGTGCAGACAATGCAGGTTGCACCGCGTGGTACACTCCCAAAAAAGATAGTTCAACTCATGTACTCGCGTCTCGTTCCACTGGAACAGGCGGTTGAGGAGTTCAAAAGCTCTACTCGACATTATCAGCTTCGGTCATGACCACGTCGCTTTCATCAGCGTCGTCTGCGGCGAGAAGAGATTCGTCATCAAGACTTTCGACTATTTCGTCGCCATCAGCGACCTCAGCCGACGGCATCGTTCCATAACAAGCCTGGAAGACAAACATCGCAGCAGTAAGCGATAGCCCACCAAAGATTTTACTCAATATTTTCATAGTGTATAATTGAATTAAAGATGAATAGTGTTTTGTAAACTATTCTATTTATTATCAAAAAATTAGATACCAAATATAGTAACCGTCCAGTGTAACAAAACCATTGCAAAAATACATTTTTTTCAAGAATCAAAAAAAATGTGTACATTTGCATCCCGAATCGCCTAAAGAGTCATCGATATGCGATAACAAAGCATTTGGCTGGTCTACAATTCCGTACTCGCCGTCCTCCGTGAGAGACGCTAGGTGAAAACTGAAGAATAGAGACCAGCCGACACGGATTCCATGCTTTGATACATGTTCAATCGCCAACCGCCGGGAATCCAGGAAGGCAAACAAAACCTTAAACCATGAAAAAAAGTATTTTTTGGGGAGTCAGAGCCTTTTTGGTTCTATCAGCAGTCATGATGTTCGCATCGGCAGCAGTGGCTGGCAGACCTGATGTCGAAGTCAAGAAAGGCAACTGGAAAGAAATCATTGCAGGTCAAGGCACAGCGAACCTTGTGCTTGATTTTTCCACTTGTCAAGTAGGATTCATCGACGATGGCGAGTTCGAAAAAGACAAGGAAATCAAGCCATTCAACACCTACCTGAAAGACCGCGGCGACGACTTTGTCAGAGACTGGCCTGGAGATGAGAAAAAGATAGCCGAGTATTTCGCCGTACAGTTCAACAGGAAGAACAAGAAAGGAATACAAGTAGCCGCTGACGCTGCTGATGCCAAATACACATTCAAAATCGTTGTCGAGAAACTTGATGTGGGCAACCCTGTCGGCATCGGGTTTTCACCCAAAAGCGGCGGAGCCATCTTTACCGGCAAAATCATTGTCATCGACAATGCATCGAAAGAAGAAGTATGCGAGGTGGCCATCAATGAGATTAAAGGAGTATCCACCTTTAGCGAAACGGCACGCATTGGTGTGGCTTTCACGGAACTTGGCAAAGCAGTTGCAAAGCTGAAATAGTTCGCTTAGGTTCGGAAAGGCCATATCCTTTTCAACGCTCACTCTTTCCCTACTATCATGACACGTGAAAGGCAAGGCGCCCGCCTGTAGGCGGGCGCCTTGCCTTTCACTGACAAATGCAATTGTACATGGTACAGGGAACAGGAGAAGTTCACTTCACTGGAACAAAGGAGTCTTTTATCCCCTCCTCGTAGAATAGCACATCCTCAAAATAGTTTCCCGCAGGGTTGTAGATGAAATAATAATTGTTGCTGCC
This sequence comes from Bacteroidales bacterium, assembly GCA_017448905.1. Taxonomy (GTDB): domain Bacteria; phylum Bacteroidota; class Bacteroidia; order Bacteroidales; family P3; genus Colimorpha. The sequence continues at coordinate 8,875 of JAFSKP010000011.1, forward strand.
TTTCACGCGGCGGACATGGTCGGTGAGCATACGCTCGACATACAATGTCCCGCAACGGTAGCCCAGCTGACGTGCCAGGTAATAGGCATGGTTTACATTGATTTTCTCATGGTCCACCTTCATCTTGGCCGTGCCGTCGTCAAGTGAAAGCACTGTGCCGTGGAAATTCTCGTCAACCCCGTCGCTCAAGAAGAAAACTTCAGCCGTATCGCTATTGTCGAAACGAAGCCACAGGTTGACTGTCAGATGGCGAAGTTCATAATCATAAAAGTAGTAATATCCCCTACGGGTCGAGAAATCGCTGCGTTGAGGCTCAACCGACTCCTCAAGTTCAATCTGGGCCACATCGACCACCAGGTGCTTGTCGTCGGCGACAGGCAGCTTTGAGATGTCGTCGACAAGCACGACGGGAATGTTCGGGCGGCTGAGGACATACATGAAATAAGAGCTGAACTGCGAAAGGAAAGCACTGTCATCAACCTTGTCGAGTACTGCCGTTTTGCTGGCAATCACCGAGTCCTGTTCATTTTCTGACATGAGCATGAAACCAGGAATATCATTGAGAGAGCTGTTGGTATGGATGACCTCCTTGGGCAATGAGACATAGATGCACTCAGTGGCATCATCGTCGCCGTGTTCGAACTTGTTCAGATAGCTGCCGGCGATATACAGTTCCGACGAGCATCCGCTCAAGAACAGCAGCAGCACAGCCTGGCAGAGGGAGAAAAATGTTTTTTTCACTTGACTATTTTTTGGAACATCAGCAATAACGTTCTGCACATCAAAAATATTGCATAATACAGGCATAAATACACAAAACTTGCGTATCTTTGCAGTCGTTTTCAACGTCAACAGCTTTCATAACAACATCAAACAAAACAACATACAAATGGCAACACAGAAAAAGGCTAACTTAAAACAAGAAATCATCTCCTATCTGCTCGTCGCATTGGGCAGTGCCATGTTCGCCGTTGGCGACGTGATGTTCGTCAACCCTTACCATCTTGCTCCCGGCGGCGTCTATGGCGTGGCCAACGTCCTCAACGCCCTGTTTGGATGGAAAATCTCTGTAGCCGGCATCTGCATGGACATCCCACTGCTTATCATCGGCACCATCATTCTGGGTCCCCGTTTCGGCATCAAGACCATCGTGTCGGTCATACTCATCCCCATATTCACCTACGTGATGGAGATAACATGGGGCTACGCACCCCTCATCTATGACGGCGAGTTCCTGACCGAAGGCACCGCGACGATGCTTTCGTTCATGGATGGCGACACCGAGATGTTCTTCAACCCCGACTTCATCCTCAACACTATCGTCGCCGGCATCATCTACGGCATTGCCATAGGCATCATCTTCCGTGCAGGAGCCACCTCGGGCGGCAGCGACATCATCTCGATGATTATCCACAAATACACCAAGATATCACTTGGCACGCTGGTCATCATCGTCGACAGCCTCATATCGCTCACTACCCTCATCATCGGCAACATCCGTCTGCCCATATACTCCATTATCCTCATCTATATCGAAGGCAAGATCATCGACCTCGTCGTCGAAGGTTTCACCACCTACAAGACCGTCTTCATCATCACCGACAAGATTGACGACATCAAGAACTATATCATCAACGAGCTGGAGCGCGGCGGCACCTGTTTCCCCGGTGTCGGCCTCTATCAGGGTCAAGAGCGCAAGATGATCTACGTCACCCTCGACCGCAGCGACCTCGTGAAGCTGAAATCCAACCTGCGTCTTCTCGACCCCAACGCTTTCGTCAACGTCATCGAGAGTTCCGAAATCATGGGGCTGGGATTCAAAGCCCTGCCCGAAGAATAGTCTCGATGAGGATACTGCAACTGTGCTATAAACCTCCCTACCCTCCTGCCGACGGTGGGACCATGGCCATGTACGGCGTGACGCAAGGCCTGCTGGATTGCGGACACGCCGTCCGTGTATTGAGCCTCAGCAGCGACAAGCATCCCGTCGCAGCCGACATGGAGGATACCGTTTTTGCAAGACAGACGCAGTTCCAGTCCGTCAGCATCGACCTCACTATCAATCCCGTCGATGCCACCATCGCCTTGCTCTGTGGAGAGTCATACAACGTCAAACGGTTCTACAGCAAAGACTTCGACAGGCTGCTGACCGTAATCCTCCAATCCGAGACATTCGATATTGTGCATGTCGAGAGCATCTTCATGGCACCCTACCTCGACACCATACGCCGTTTCAGCAAAGCCCCCGTGGTGCTGCGCGCACACAACGTGGAGCATCGCATCTGGCAGCAGATTGCCAAAGGGGAGAGACGGCATCTGCGACGCTGGTACCTGAAGCACCTCGCTCTTTCCCTGCGCCAATACGAGTTGGAAAAGGTCAATATCTTCGACGGCATTGTCTGCATTACAGAAGCTGACGCCGACATGTTCCGCCAGCTGGGATGCCGCAAGAGGATGGTTTCCATTCCTTTCGGCGTAGATTTGAAACCGTTGACGCCGACGGACCCGGAGCCCAACTCCCTTTTCCATATAGGCTCTATGGACTGGATGCCCAACCAGGCAAGCATCACCTGGTTTCTCGACAAGGTATGGCCTTTACTGCACCGTGAGATGCCTCAGCTTCATCTATATCTGGCCGGCCGCAGAATGCCGACCCAACTGTTGCAGAGCAGATTGGAAGGGGTCACCGTCGTCGGCGAGGTCGAAGACTCCGGGAAGTTCATCGCGTCGAAACAGATCAATATCGTCCCACTCCTCTCCGGCAGCGGCATCCGCATCAAGATTATCGAAGCCATGTCGCTCGGCAAAGCCATTGTGACAACCAGTGTGGGCGCCGCCGGCATCGACTACACCGACGGTCACAACCTGCTCATAGCCGATACCGCCGAGGGATTCGTCAATCAAGTGAGGCGTCTCATCGACAATCCCGAACTCTCCGTCGCCCTTGGCCAGAATGCACGCAAGCTGGTCGAGACCCACTACTGCCGGAAAGCCCTTGCCGAAAGACTTTCGTCTTTTTACGAAACTCTTTTGCAATAATTACGTAACAAGTGTTACCAACAGGTACAACTCAATACCATACCCATGAAACCCTTGAAACAAACAATGCTCCTCGCGATGCTGGCCCTGCTGCTGTCGACATCGGCACAAGCTATCAAGATACCCGATACAAGAATCAGCTTCTCTTTTCCCGATGGAGGTTGGAAGTATTTGAATACCAACAAAGTGAACAAAGATATCACAGTCTATCTGTATTCTTATTCGAAAAAGGCAGTCGTCGACAACAACGGAGACACCATCATACCGTTCATGCGCATCTACGTCCAAAAGAACTACAGCGGAACAGTCTTCGACATGGCATTCAACCGCTTCAATAGCCAACCGTTCCAAGCCATAGAGGAGTATCCGTTCAGGGACGGCCTCGGCTACTGGGGTGGCTACAGCAGCGACAACGACGGCAAGGACTACTTCTTCCAGATGGTCTACCTGAAAGACAACAGCAATGCCATCGAGATACGTCTGGAGACCACCAGCGACACATACGAAGCCTTTGAAAAAGAATTCAAGGCCATTCTGAACACCATCAAACTGAAGTAAATGCCAATAAGGAAGATTATAGTCTGCATTGCAACGATGGCTTTCGCGACAGGTCTGTGGGCGCAAAAAACCGACGAAAGCCACTATACAAGCCAGTATAACAAAATATACAAGGCCTACCTCCGCGAGCCCGACGATGTCGACAACCTCCTGAATATGGCTGCTTTCTATGCCGACACGGCCAATCCGATGAGGGACTACCCTGTAGCCATGAGATACGCCAGCGAAGCCGAGTCGCTGTACGTCGCCATACTCGAAGACCGCGACAGATACAAGGAGGCCAAAAAACTCATCAAGAAAAAAATCACAGTGTCCATGGTGCGTCAGGCCAAGCAGAACGTCATCGTCTCTGCACGCCGTGAACTCGCCAGCGACACTCCCATGTCCGAGCAAGAGCTTGACAAATACACCGAGGCATTCAGCAATGACCAGCGGACGCTGCGTCTTGTGGAGAGCAAGCGACTCCAGTCGAGATACCTCCAAGCCCAAGCCGCCAACACACTGGCATCCTACCGTGCTTTCATAGAAAGCTATGGTTCAACCCACGAGGGCGAGGAAGCCGCCACCAAGATGGGGACCCTAGCCTACTCGCTGGTCGAGAACGCGACCACAGAAGCGGAAGTTGACCGGCGGCTCAGCGGATACCTCGACCTTGAACCCGTCCACAATGCCGCCATGCGCAAGAAAAGTGCCTTGGCCTACTCCGCCCTGACAGACAAGCCCTCGCCCCAAGCCTACCGCGACTACCTGAAGAAGTACCCCGGCAGCGACGGATACTCGACAGTGCTGGCGAAGATGGACGAATTGACGAACAAGGAGTTCGAGCATCTGCACACAGCACGCCAATATGCCGACTTCGCCATCAATTATCCCGACAACCCCCTTGCCGAAGAGGCCATGACCCGTCTCAAGAAGCTCATCCTCGAAAAAAGAGACATGAATGCCCTCAAGATATATCTCGAGGAGTTCCCGTTGGACATCAGCTATAACGACATCTACCTTAAGGTCTTCAATTGGCACACCGAGGAGGGAAACCTCGCCCCCGTCGAACTCTTTGCGCAACGATACCCCGACTTTCCGTATAAAATGGCACTTCAGGATGCTCTCGACGCCGCACGACGCTACGACTCCATCGATATTCCACGTCATTTCGCCGAGAAAGACTTCAGCCAGTGGGCCTCGCGTATTTACCGTCTCACAGGGAAGAAAGAGTCGTTCGTAGCCCTTCAGAGGACACTCTCTGCCTTCATCGGTTCAGGCCAATGGAAGAAAGCCCTCGAACGCATAGACTATTTTTCACTCAGCTTTGACGAAATATGTGTCGACGAGGTTTCTGAGTTGCGTTCAATCCTCGAACAGCCTTCCGACAACCGTCTCAAACTCTCCACCATAGTCCGGCCCGCCTACGACATGATGCGCCCCGTACTCCATCCGAATGGTAAAGAGCTCTACTTCTGCCGTACCGTCGACGGCCAGACACACATCCAGATAGCCACGCCGACCCCAGGCAAAAAAGGCACCGTATGGCGCAGCAGCGGAGATCTCGTCTTCAACAACATCGTCAACAGCGACATCGAGCTCTACAGTCTCTTCGACGGAGGCAACAAGATGTTGTTCGGCAACAATGGCGACATCATGGTGGCCGAACGCCTGTCGGACGGCACCTGGACCGTCATCGAGACCCTTCCTGAACCCGTCAACAGTCCCACGGCAATCGACTTCGACGCATACATGCTTCCCGACGGGAGCGGCATCCTTTTCGCCAGCGACCGCAGCGGAGGGCAGAACCTGCAACCCTCATTCTCCTTCTTCCATGCCGGCAACGCCATTGCTGCCGACATCTACTTCGCACCCCTATCCGACGGCCATTGGGGCAACCCAGTCAACCTTGGCATCACCGTCAACAGCCCCTATATGGAATGCAGCCCCGTCATCAGCGATGACCTCAAGACCCTCTACTTTGTCACCGACCGGAGCGGATTGGGATTCGGCGACATCTACTACACCACCCGCGACAACATCGACGACTGGACCTCATGGAGCAAGCCCACCAACTACGGCAAAAATGTCAACTCTGCCGGCAACGAGAAGTCCATCTCGCTGGCCTCCGCCACCAACAGCCTCCTCATCAACAGTAATGCCGAGGGACGTTATGCATGCTATTCGGCTACGCTCTACCACACCATCAATTCCGATTTCACACGCGTAGAGATTGCTGCCGGCGACGTAGGCTACACCGCCGACATCATTGAGGTCTCATCGCGCAAGAGCATCGGACGTCCCATCTCCGTAAGCCGTCATTCGGCGTGGTCCGGTCGTTTCCACTCGGACCAGGAGTATATGGTTTTTGCCCACCAGAACGGTCTTTACATCCCCGCGATGTCATTCACTCCTTCCCAGAGCAAGAAAGTGACACCCCAAGCATACTCTGCCGCCGCCCTGCTTCAGATGGCTGACAAAGGCGAAGCCCTTTCCCTCATCGGCCTCATATTTGCCGAAGGAGGCTCTTCTGTCGCCCCCTGTTCATCCATCGAACTCGACCATCTCGCCGACTTCCTGAACAGGAACCAAGGCATCGGTGCCGAGTTGTCGTGCCATGTGGAGGGCAGCGACGATACCTATTGCTACAACCTGTCGCAACAACGAGCCATGACTGTCAAGCAGGAACTTGTGAGCCGCGGCGTCGACCCCGACCGTATCGTCACGTCCCCCTACGGCAACAGCCAGACCAAAAGCGGTCTCGCGAAGACCTCAATACTCCTCACCATTCTCCGAATGGACTAATGCCCTCACTGCGTCGGCAATCTTCTCGGCCGTGACGTCAACAGCACGGAGTTCAACATGTGCCTGACGGTAGTAGGGGAGCCTGCTGGCGAGGTGTTCCTCAAGGAATACGCGCCGCTCGTCGTCGTCCATACCCTGCAGCAGTGGTCTAACCTTGCGTGAAGTCGCGTGGCGCAGCATGATGTCATCGACGGTCATCTCAAGATGCACCACAATGCCGTGTTCGAGCATGAATCTGATATTCTCGTCGCTGCAGGCGGTGCCGCCACCCGTAGCGACGACGGTGCGGTTCATGCCGGCAGTGGAAAACAACACCTGCCGCTCGATGATGCGGAACGCTTTTTCGCCATAACGGCTGAAAAGCAGCTGAAGCGAAGTGTGGTATTTTGTCTCTATGGCACGGTCAGTGTCAAAGATGTCGTATCCGAGCAGCTTAGCCAGCTGTCTTCCCACCGTGCTCTTGCCTCCGTAGCTGTATCCGATAAGGTAAATCACTTGAAAAAGAGTTATTTTTTATTTGTAGACCGTGAACTCTTTCGTCGTTACATTGCCGACGGCATCCGTGACAGTAAAAACAACTGTGTTCTTACCACCTCGCAGGAGCCTGCAATCCAGAGTAAGAGATGATGTCTTGCCGTCGTGTTCCACCACCTGCCACTCGCCATTGGCAGTGCAGCTGTATTGCTCTATGCCCGACAGGTTGTCGCTCACCCGTACCGACATCGTCGTTCCACGCAGTGCCTTGCCATCGACGAAGTCCAGAGGCTGTACAACGGGTGCGATGGTATCAGCCCTTAATGCGAAGGCTCCCCACGACCGGCTACGTGCCACGACGCGACCCTCCTCGTTTTTCGAAGGGCAGGCTGTAACCTTCTTCCCGTTGACGCAAACCACAACAAGTTTCGGACGCAACACTTCCGACACTCCGTCGGGTATAGCCAGAGCAACATCAATATGGTCGTGAGGCGGCAACGGATTACGGCGCAGGCTGACATTGTGTTGCTGCGTGATGCCACCCGCATCGGCTGCTGTCCGGTATACCACATGGTCATTCTCATAGATATTGTTAGCCTCGACATTCAGCACGAAACCCTTGCCAACGAGAAAGAATGGCTTGTAGTATGCTATTGGCTCCCCTTGAACCTCGATATTGTCCACATCGTCCTGCAGTCCGTCTCGCTTCTGAGTCCTCTCGCCGCGCACATATACTGTGCGTGACGTGCTGTTACCCTTGTAGTCGCTGACACGATAGCGAATGCTATGCACCCTGCCGTCGTCGAAATGCAGATAGCCGCCGTCGCGGCTGACGTTGTTGAAGTTTGTCGGGTCGCCGCGAAGGCGGCGGCTGAGGATGTAGTATTCCCGGCTCCGTTCATATTCGCGATAGTCTATTTGTGCATTGACCGCCCTGCTCTCCTCGAACAGGAATGTAGCGATGTTGAATGTGCTGAAGAGTGTGTCGTCGACGAAGAGTTCGATGCGTTCCACACCGTTTTTGCTGTTCGAGCCTTGCTCCATCCTGTCGTAGGTATAGATACCAGTATAGAAACGACCTGCGACGCTGATGGTGTCGTCAACGCTGCTCCGCATCTTGTTTTTTTTGCTTTTACCTGTTTGAGAGGTTGGGTATACTTTGAGTTCATTCCTGCGTCCTGCAATTGTGGAGTGCGGCGAACCGGGATACAGTTTCACGCCGGCGATGGTAGGTGCAATGGGGTCGCTGTAAGGAAGCCCAAAGTAGAGTGGATTGATGGTCTGGTCGTTCTCGGCCAGACGGATTTCATAGTGCAGATGCGGGCCCATGGAGCCCCCTGTGTTCCCGGTGAGTGCCACGAGGTCACCCTTTTTTACCCGAATACTGTCATGGGGTAATTCCGTGTCGAAAGCGAAGGTCCGATGGCTGTACTGGTATTTGTGAACAAAGTCTCCTATCTCGCCACAGAATGAACTGAGGTGCATATAGACGGTGCGGTAGCCATCGGCATGTGTGATATACAGCACCTTGCCGCCGCCCCATGCCGAAATATTGATACGACTGACATAACCGTCGGCTGGGGCATATACAGGTTGTCCTTCCTTGCCGCCGGTACGGATGTCAAGTCCTGAATGGAAATGGTTAGGTCTTATCTCTGCATATCCGCCCGAAAGCGACAGGGGCAGCCTTATCGGCATCTGCGAATACCTGTTGCTGACGTTTCCGGGGAGCTTGTTCCATCCCTGATTCTGTGGGAGGTGCGACGTGCGTTGAGCGCTGGCATCAGCGACGCCAAAAACCAGAGATAACGTCGCTCCAAGAATGAGGGCAACTGAGAGAAGATCTTTCATAATCCACGCTTCATTAATTCTCTGGCAGTCTGCAACGCCGCAGCCGATGGAGGGTCGGAAGAGAGCATAACTGCGAGTTCGTGGCAACGCTCGTCATCGTCGAGGTGACGTATGTTCGACGTCGTGCGTCCGCAGCTCTCTCCTTTGTATACCTTGTAGTGCTGGGATGCTCTTGCCGCAATTTGAGGCAAGTGCGTGATGGCGATAACCTGGATTGCCGGCGTGTCCGGCATCGCTGTCGCCATGCGTTTCATGATGTCACCCACCCTTACGGAGATATCACCGGAGATGCCGGTGTCAATCTCGTCGAAAATGACTGTGGAGAGCAGTCCCGCCCGTGAGGTGAGAGACTTGATGGCCAGCATGAGCCGCGACATCTCACCTCCGGAGGCCACCTTGCCGACCTCACGCATCTCGCCGCCTCTGTTGGCGTTGAAAAGCAGCGATACCCTGTCGCCGCCCATAGGGCCATAGCTGTCGCCATGCTCGACGTGTGCCTTCAGTGTCGCATCAGGCATTCCGAGCTGTTCCAAGATGGGTGACAGCTCCTTCTCAAGCCTCAGTGCGCCCTCCTTGCGGCATTTGCCGAGCAGCGATGCGCTCACCTGAAGCTGTTTGTAAGCCTGGTCGACAGCATCCATGACTTCATGTATCTTAGCGTCGGCTCCATCGGTGGCTTCGAGCTGTTCACCAAGCTTGCGTTCTATCTCCAATAGTTCTTTCACGCTATCCACACCATGCTTCTTCTCAAGCCTATATATCAACGAAAGTCTGTCGTCGACTTCTTCCTGTCGGTTGGGAGAGAATACCGTAGCCTCGTTGGCACTTTCTATCGACGATACGATGTCGCGCAACTCTATAAGGCAGGAGTCCAAGCGTTCGTAGAGGCTTTGGAACTGGAATGGTCCGTCAGTCCTGTCGCCGAGATGGGCAAGTTTTCCCATCATCGACTTGCAGCTGTTGAGCCGGGCCAGCATTGAATCGTCCTCGCCGTCACAGATGTCCATTACGCGAGACAACGTTTCCTTGATTTCCTCGGTACCGGCCAGCAGAGCCGACTCCTGTTCCAGTTGTTCCTGCTCGCCATCAGTCAGACCTGCGTTCTCCAGTTCGTCAAAGAGGAATTTGTTGTAGTCGTAGTCTTTTCGGTACTGTTGTTCCTCGGCGGTGAGGCGTTCCAGCTCTCTCTTCAGCGCACTGTATGAGGAATAGTCTGCCTGATATTGCCTGAACGCATCGCTGTCAGCAGCCATAATGTCGAGCAACCTGGTCTGGAAGATGTTGTCGCCCAGCATCAGCGTGGCATGCTGCGAGTGAATGTCGATCAGACGAGACCCCAACTGTTTGAGGAATGCGAGCCCCACGGGAGTGTCATTGACGAAGGCCCGCGACTTGCCGGTAGGCAGAATCTCGCGACGGATGATAACCGCTCCGTCATCACCATAGTCGACATCCTGCGACTCGAAGAGAGGCTCTATCGACTCTTTCTTCGTCTCGAACAAGGCCTCGACCACACACTTGCGACCGGGGTCAAAAAGGGTACGGCTATCCGCGCGTTCCCCCAACAGCAATGCCAACGCTCCGAGCATGATACTCTTGCCAGCACCCGTTTCGCCGGTTATGGCCACAAATCCGCTGTCGAAGTCAATGTCGCTACGCTCAATGAGCGCATAGTTTTCTATATGTAAAGATTTTAACAAACCAGGTTGTTTTTTATGTTGTATAAGTGGAGTTTAAGGTTTAGAGTTTAAGGTTTAAGGTTTAAGGTTTAGAGTTTAAGGTTTAGAGTTTAAGGTTTAAGGTTTAAGGTTTAAGGTTTAGAGTTTAAGGTTTAAAGTTTAAAGATTTATATCACTTGTTATCAATAAGATAACTAAAAATATTACAAGAACTTATTTTTTAAACGTTACTAACCGTGAGCAGCTATCAGAATAACCGTTGTTTTCATGCCAGCATGGGAGCGATACGCTGAAGTGCATTGACGAGGCAGT
>JAFSKP010000064.1 GCA_017448905.1 Bacteroidales bacterium
AATTTTGAATTTTGAATTTTGAATGAGTAAAAAAAGCCTATTATTCCTAATAACAAGGGCAGCATGAAGTAGCGGTTGTGGCCGGTGCTTGGCATAGAGTCGGGCATTCGTGCCGAGACACCTACATACAGCCGGTCGAGGAATGGTATCCCCGTGATGAACTGCCCATTCTGAAGGTTACCGAAACCCTGGCGGTCGTTGTAGCGTCCCGAGAAATTCCACATCAGATAACGCAAGTACATATAACCTATCTGGTAGCCGCCAAAGATAATCAAATTGTCAAGCTGCGATGGCTTGTAATATTGCTCACCCCTAACTTCCACCATCTTGCCATGACGGCCGCACCAGTCGTTATAGTAGAGGTCGGAATATGTACCCCGTTTCCACATGCGTGGGAAAAGCATGTCCATCTCGGGGGCATAGACAGGCTTGCCGTTGTCATCAAAATCCACCACAGGCGAATTGTAACAACGACCGTATAGCAGCGGAGCATGCTCATACTGCGAGCGTGTGAAATAGTCGTGGAACGTTTCTTCAGTGCTAGGGTCACCCATGTTTATCGGTGGGTCGGCGGCGGCACGGATGGGTATTATGAGGTAGGGCGTGAGGCCGATGAGGAAGAAGAAAATAGTGAATAGTGAATAGTTAATAGTGAATAGTGGTAATTTCTGCCGGTGGTGACCGCTTTCGGCGATCTCACTTCTCTCCGTTCTCCGTTCTCCGCTTGGTACGCGGGCGTCCTCGCCCGCGGCGGTTCGTTCTCCATTCTCCTTTATACGATGAGTGAAGAAGATTACCAGCAGGGCAGGAATAGTCAACAGGCTCAGCTGGTGGACGCAGACGGAGAGGCCTAACAGCAGCGAGACGAGCATAAGCCAGCGAGGGGCATACGACCGGTCGTCACACTGCGCCCAGCGCACCATCGCCCACACGATTGCCGACGAGAAGAGCATCGAGAGACTGTAGACCTCGCTCTCGACAGCCGAGAACCAGGCGGTGTCGCAGAAGACATAGCAGGCGGTGCCGACGAGAGAAGATAATGTTGAGTTGTTGAGATGTCGATTTGTTGAGTTGTTGTTGGCTTGTTCCCCGTTCAAGAGGCGGCAAATTGTCCAGAAAAGGAACATGGCCGTCAAGCCTCCCGCGACGACGCTGAGGGCGTTGCTCCACCATGCTACTCGCTCAGGGCTGCCGGCAAGCAACGTAAAACAATGCGCCAGAAGTGTATAGAGCGGTGCTCCGGGGGGATGGCCAACCTCAAGGCCGTATGAGGTGGCTATAAACTCACCGCAGTCCCAAAAGCTTACCGTCGGCTCCATGGTGAGCAGATAGACTGTTGTGGCAGCAATAGCAACCATCCAGCCCACTATGGGAATTGAAAATTGGGAATTGAAAATTGAAATCTCGCGGGAACGGTCCATGAGAAATCTTTTTTATCTACCAGTTCACTACCGACTTGTTGAAGACGTCGTCGCAAAGCTCACTGACAATCTCACCCATAAGGCTGCTTTCGACAGAAGAGAAGTTGAGCTGGGCGTTGTAGTCGCGGTAGCGTGTGAACGACTGCTCGAAGTCAGCCTCATGGTCTTTGTTGTTGATAAACTTCACCTTGATGGTGATGCTGAGGCGGTTCATCGAAACCTCGTCGTTCGACGAGAGTGCAGCTGCCCGCGTGGTGTATGAGGTGATCTCACCGCTGACCTCCATGTCGGCACTGCCGTTGACGACGTTGAGGCTGGTCTGCGACGAGAAAAGGTTGCGAAGGTCGTCGGTGAGTTTCTGGCTCAGCTGCGGGTTGACGGTGGTGGCATAGTTTGGAAACGTGGCCACCGAGATGGTCTTGGCATCAGGCGGAATGGAGGCACCGGTGAAGCTGTAGCCACCCTTACAGCCCGCCAGTAGAAGAGAACAGGAGCAGAAAAGAGTGAAAATGAGGCGTTTCATACGTTGAAGGAATCATTGTCGATATGCTTCTCATCTGCCATCTGCCAAAGGAGAAAAGCGGCCTGCTGCTCCATGTAGGTCAGGCTCGCATGTTTGATGTTGAGATCGGTAAGCTTACTTATCTCGTTGGTAATTTCGTCGATACGCTGTTTGATATTGTTATCCATTGTTGTGGGTTATGGGTTATTCTGGTACGCAAGCGCACTCGCTTTCGGTTTTCATATTTAACGCGAAAAACAGAATATAATTACGACAATTGGAAAAAAAACATCAACTCATTGATATGACCATTGTTAAATAATCCGTAAAATCCCCGTCTTTCACGTAATATCCACGCCTATGGCGGCAATCATCTGCTGTTCCTTGGTTGTGACCTCGGCGGTCACCCATTTACCGTTCACGTAGACACTCCTGATACGGCCAAGGATTCTGATCATGTCCCTTGGCGAGTATTTCTTAATGAGGCCTGAGTCGACCATCTTGTGCCGCAGCTCGTAGTACCAGTGCATGGCCACGATGTTGATGAACATCCATGCCTCCAGCGACTGCTCGCTCTG
>JAFSKP010000065.1 GCA_017448905.1 Bacteroidales bacterium
CTATGATTGTTACTTCCTGGCATATCGTTACTGTTTACTGATTAGACAATCAATCACCACTACCGGAAAAGGATTTCACGATGCTGCCAACGTCGATGTTCAACCCACCAAGGGCAGAACCGGCACTCGATATCTGCCCGGCTCTCTGCAACTCGAGGTCGCTCATCTTGTCTTTTTGTCCGAGACGTTGATTAGCGATACCCTGCATTCCCTGCAAATAGGTCTTGTCGATGTTGTCTTTGCGGCTTGCTCCGGCTGCGGCTATCCTGCTGGCCGTCTCTGCCATCGCTGACGAGTTGGCCTGCTTCTCGGCTGCTACGCTCTCTTCTGTGCCACCCATCACGGCCTGTGTGCCCGCTGCAGCCTTGTTGCGCTTCTTTATCTGCTCGGCTGTATAGTTGAGCAACGACTGCGCATCGGCTCTCTGTGTGGTGTCTGCGTTATAGTTGCGGTCGTACCAGTTCTGCAAACGGCTTTCCTCTTGGTTGATGATGCCGTCTTTGTCCTCCTGGTACTGGATGCCCTGCTGGGCTGCGTCGGACGCTTTATTCTTGCTGTACAGGTCGCCACCTGTTTTCAGCAAGTTTACTGCCCCTGATATGAGTGCTGCTGCTACTACTGGTGCCATGTTTCTTCGGTTTTTGTAAATAATTCTCAACTTATAATCAGGTTGCAAAAATACACCCGTACCTTTGCACCCGAATTATAAGTTGAGAACTATGCCCAGAAAGAAGAATGACGGACGTGGTCGCCTCGGTGGTAGAGAGACCGGTACGCCCAACAAAGACAACCCATTGAAGCAACTGCTCCATGACCATTCACTTGACTATTTCACACCGTCAGTGGATGCCAATACCGTTGACTTCCTCAAGGATGAGAACGGACAGACCTACATCGAATACCGCGATAAGATGCTCTCTCGCTACGACCTCGACTGTCTGCGTATGAAAGCCTCCGACCGTGCTAAGCTCGAGGTAGAGATACTCGCCTACCATACTCCAAAGATGCAAGCCATATCCGCTGACATGAACGTCAAGGGTGCCAACCGCAGCATCACAGAAGTCCTCGTCTGCCTCGCCAACAATGAGGAATTACCTCCCCCTCAATCCTAATTCTTTACTACTTTTTACTACTTTTACTACATTTAGTAAACATCTACGACCAATCAACGATAATCAACCACATGTTAAACAAAATCAACAGACCAATGAAAAAGTTCATTTCACTCTTCGCGGTGACACTCCTGCTGTTCGTTACCGCGTCATGCACCTCTTGCAACAACGAGGTGAAGAAAATGGAGACGATGGTCGAGTCAACCATCCAGTCCGATTCCAACTACATGGCTGCTAACTACAGCCCCGATTTCATCTTCTATGAGAGCGACATCCTGCTCAACGAGTACCTCGACGATGAGAACTGCACCGGCACCGTGTACAGCGTCACCAACGTCTTTGAGTTCGTCACCACAGTAGACAGTACCTCTTACCAGCCCACGGTTGTATTGATTACGCACACAGCCGACATGTTTCAGGTCAAAGAGGTTCAAGGTACATGGATAGAAGACTTTGCCATCAATGCTGACGATGTGGCACTTACTTACCGACAAGCCTATAAGCAGCTGATGAAAGCAAATTACCCAAAGCCTCACTCGCGCAACTGTATTCTCCGAAAACCTATCGGGCCATACGAATGTAATGCCCAGTATGTGTTCGGTGATATTTCAACGCCTTACTTTGTCGATGCCGTGACCGGCAACGTCACCAACAGTAACCCCGCCTTCAATAGGCGTGAGTAAATAGATGATGGTCGTAGACATCATAATCTCACCTACCATGATGTAGGAGGAGTTCGGGAGCCGTCAGTGCATGAACGCTGGCGGCTCCTGCTTTATACCACCATCTTCTCCATCGCATTGGCAATGGTCTCGTCGAGCATCTTCGCGTAGATCATCCGCGTCATCCTCGTCGACGAATGCCCCAGCACCTTGCTCACCACCTCCATATCTACACCGCTGTTGAGTAAGAGCGTGGCCCCGGTATGTCGCGCCCAGTGGCTGCTTACAGGCTTGTTGATGCCGGCCATCACAGCAATCATCTTCACATACTGGTTGTACTTCTGATTGCTCATCATCGGCAACCGTCCATCATAACGGTCGAGTATCTCCTGTGCCTGGGGCAGGACCAGGAACGTAAACTTTTGGTTCGTCTTGCCACGTCTCCCGACGTACATCGGCCGTCCTTTCACATCCACAATCTTCGCCGCATCGAATGCCGCCAAGTCCACGTAGGCCATACAGGTGTACGTCTGGAACACGAACAGGTCGCGGGCGTGTCGCAGGTACTCCGACGGCAGTTCCAGCTCAACAAGCCTTGCAAACTCCTCCCTCGTCAGGTACTTCTCCAACGCCTCATCGCTGTTCTTGTCTTTCTTGATGTGGAGGCTCTTGTAAGGGTTCTTGCGGATGATGCCCTCGTTGATAGCGTCGATGATAAAGCCGTTGAGGAAACGGTGATAGTTGCCCCACTTACTGCACGGCTTCATCTTATCGCCCAACGCCTCATCCATACGGATGATATTAGCCTCCGTGACATCCTGCCATGTCACCATACCACCCCACCGTTCAAACCACCGCAGGAAACGCTCATAACGCTCCTGGCTGTCCTCTGCACGTCCGTATTGACGTATCATTGTCCTCTCACGGAAGAAGTCTATCAGCAACCCTCTGTCGGGTAGATTCTCCGCTGCTTGCCGCTTCTGCTTGCCGCCAATGACCGACACAATGGTCTGCATATCGAGCGTTCCGGCCTCCATCTGCTCGTTGACAATCTGCCGGGCTTTCGCCACGAAAGCGTCGAGCGACTGTTGAAGCTCGAGAGCGTCGAGCCGGTTCACGATAAAGCCGTTCTTCCATTGGTTGGGCAGCACACGTACACCCGTCGTGGCGTGCTTTTGGATGCGGTTGTAGGTGATGCGCAGCTCGATGGCACCCTCTTTCGTCCGTGAGGCTCTGCCCCTCCTGTCGTAGATAAGTTTGAATACTGGTATTCCCATAATGTATATTTTTTGATATTTGTAAGCGCAAAATTTATTACTGTAAGCGCAATGGCAATTTTGGTATTACATTTTCGATATATGACGATATATAAAAGTATATAAAAGTATATTCATTCAAAACCAACTCTCTCCCCTTATAAGGAGAAAATAGGCTGAATGACAATGAAATAAAACCGTAACTACCTGAAAAACAAAAGAAGCCGCCAAGTATCACTTGACAGCTCCCAGCGGAGAGACAGGGATTCGAACCCTGGGACCAGCAAGCTGGTCAACGGTTTTCGAGACCGCCCCGATCGACCACTCCGGCATCTCTCCTATAACCTTCAAGAGAACAAGTATTTACAAAGACAAAACAGCTTTTCCTCTCTCCGATTTCAGTTTGCAAAATTACACATTTTTTTTCATCCCACAAATTTTTTTTTTCAACATATTCTTTGAAAGAAAAAAACTCCATATTCTCAAAGATTTGGTATCTTTGCAAAATAATAATCGCAATGAAAATAATGAAATAAATTGCCAACTGTCAAAAACACTTAATATTAGTTAAAAAAGCAATTTTCAACTTCGACTGGATACAAAAAAATAAAAACGATAAATAAACCCAGGCGTGGTTGCCTGGAAAAAAGAAAGGAGTAAACCATGAAAAAACTGTTCTTGACATTAGCATTGGTAGCAATGACGCTGGCAGCGTCGGCGAACTCGGTACGCTACTTCACCCGTCCACAAGCCACACGCGTAGCAAACGCTCTTGATGCACAGGCCGAACTGATGATTTACTGCGGCTACGAATACGAGCTGGCCACATACGTCATCATCAACGAGGTGTGGGCAGAACCTGTCAACAGCAAATATTATGAGATATGGGTTTATGGATATGACGCATACACCGGCGAGGAAATATACATGCCCATCGACCTTTCCTGCATCTGGCTCTACAACAGCATGGGAAACCGCATGTACAGCGCTGCACAGTACCTGCGTTTCCGCAGCACGGTGGCGACCCCTAACTTCTACTGGACGATGCCTCCCTACAATCCTTACATTCGCTACTATCACGACCCTGCATTCAACCGTCTCTACACATACCACTACGAGATTCACCGTTACGGATGGCGTCCACCTGCTCCCTCACATGGGGCTCCGGCACCATATCACCCCTACTACATGCGCACTCCGCACACCCCTGCCACAGTGCCCACCAAGCCGTTCACACCTGGTGTTGACCACCCGACGGGCAACGGAAGCTACAACAACCTCGGCAACGCCCGCGGCAACACAAACCGTAGCACGGCACTCAACAACCGTGGTGGTGTTCGCACAGGCAACAATCGCAGCAACAGCGGCAACCCCGGCGTAACAAGCCGCTCTTCATCCAGCTCGGATGTCAATACCAACCGAGGCAGCAGCTCTACTACCGGCACTACCAACCGCGGAAGCAGCACCACTACCGGCACAACCAACCGCGGAAACAGCTCTACCACCGGCACAACCAACCGCGGAAACAGCTCTACTACCGGCACAACCAACCGAGGCAACAACACCAACAGAAGCAGCGCTACCACCGGCACAACCAACCGCGGAAGCAGCGCTACCACCGGCACAACCAACCGAAGCAACAACACCAACCGCGGAAGCAGCGCTACCACCGGCACAACCAACCGAGGAAGCAGCGCTACCACCGGCACAACCAACCGCGGAAGCAGCGCTACCACCGGCACAACCAACCGAAGCAACAACACCAACCGTGGCAGCAGCGCTACCACCGGCACAACCAACCGAGGAAGCAGCACTATCCGTAACACTACAGGCAACGACACCAAAAACCGTACAACCCAAAACGGTTCAAGAAACACCTCCAATGGCCGCAGCGGCAGATAAAAGAACCCTCGAAATGGATAACACACTTAAATCAAGCGAACTGGTATTGGCTCCCAACGGGAGCCTATACCATATTAATATGACTGGCGAAAACCTGGCCGACGACATCTTCCTGGTAGGCGATCCCAACCGCGTGGACATGTTCAAGGTGCTGTTTGACAGCATTGAATTCGAGAGCCAGAATCGCGAGATCCACGCCCTCACAGGCACATACAAAAACCACCGCTTCACTGTACTCAGCACCGGCATGGGATGCGACAACATCGACATCGTAGTCACCGAACTCGATGCCGCCGCTAACATTGACCTCTGTTCCCGCACCGTAAAGCCCACACATCGCGCACTTAACATGGTCCGCATTGGCACGTCTGGTTCGCTCCATAGCGAGATACCCACAGGGTCACTTGTGGCATCAGCCTATGCCATTGGCCTCGACGGTCTGCTCAACTATTACCGGCACGATGACAGCCAGTTAGAAGAGGAGATGACCCAAGGCTTTATCAGACACATGAAATTGCCCGACCGTATGGCACGCCCCTACTGCGTCAAGGGTAGCGGCAAACTCCTCGACAAGGTGGGCTCTTTCACCATACAAGGCATAACTGCCACAGCCCCTGGATTCTATGCACCTCAAGGCCGCCATATCCGCATCGCCCCTACCCTGCCAGACCTCAACGAGAATCTCGCAGCCTTCGAATGGGACGGTCTCAAGGTCACCAACCTCGAAATGGAGACCTCGGCAATCTACGGACTGTCGCGTATCATGGGACACAACGCACTGACCGTGTGCCTTATCATCGCCAACCGCGCCGACGGCACTTTCCTCAACGACTACCACAGCCTGATGCACGACGCCATCGTCAAAATGCTTGATTGCTTGAGTGTTTGATAGTTTTTTTTCATAATCATCATCATGAAAAAACTGATTCTTATTAACCTGTTTGCAGTCTGTCAGATTGTAGCCAATGCACAGGCTTCCTACATTGCCGAGCAGCTGGGTCGTGACGCCCACCACATCGTCCAATCACTGGGTGCCTTCGTGGGCAACGAGCGTGCCGAGAGCCAGCAGTTCGACATCACCTACATGCCCGCCGGCAACCGCGTGGAAGGGGTGATGATTATTAACACCGCCGACTACCGCTGCACATTCAAGATGGACCCCAAGGACGAAATCTGCTACCAGATCATCCTCGATGTCCGCAGCGCCGACTTCCTGCGCGACTTCAACCGCCTATTCCAAGTATACCACACCGAGAACCCCGACAGCGACGACAAGACCATGCACTTCGGCGACAAACTGATACGCGTCCGCGAGAAGGCATCCACCACATCACGCTTCCGCAGCTTCACCATGAACGTCATTAGCAAACAATAAGTAAACCATTTCACTAACAGTTAAGCAAAGTTAAAAAAATAATTTGTGACAATAATCATAGTTATTTTGCTGATAATAAGCGATAGAAACACTTTAAACTGTAAACTTTAATCTTAAAACTTTACTAATATGTCAGAATCACTTCAGAAATCGTTCAGCAACTCTTTTGATATAGAGGACAGCATCCTTCGCCACTGCGATGTCAACGACCCAAACGTCGTCATCCCTGATGGTATAATCACCATAGCCTCGAGGGCTTTCAGAGACACCGGCAAAGACAACGTGACCGGCGACGGCCAGCAAACACTCAGGCATCTCACCATCCCGGCAAGCGTGACAACCATCATGGAAAAGGCTTTCTACTCCTGCAAAAACCTCGAAAGCGTCACTATCCTTGGTCCCGCCACTATTGGACACGACGCTTTCTCTGGCTGCAAAAAACTCCGCGAGGTATACCTTGCCGACGGTGTCAAATCTCTGGGACGCAACTGTTTCAGCCACTGCGAAAGCCTCCGTACACTCTTCATTCCCTCATCTGTCGAAACCATAGAGGCTTTCATCGCCAACCAATTTGATAAAAACAACCTCAATCCCACATTCTATTGTCAACGCCTCGAACCCGCCAACGGCTGGGACGAAGACTGGAATCTGACATGGGAGTCGATTTTCCACAGAGAGGACTCCGAATTCGCCATGTTCACGATGGGAACCCACAGCAACCCCTATGATTACAGCACAACCCCACGACACAAAGTCGTCTACGGGTCGTCGCGAGAATCGGCAAACGCCACAAAACTATAAACCACGCTAATCTTCCAACATCATGTGTTATGAAAAATGTGAAACTCGAATACCGCACGACTGCCCAACCTGCCGACCTGGGCGGAGCACGACCTGGCATTGACTGGAAAGGCGACAAAAACCTGGAACTATTATTGTCAAACATACAACAAATAAACATCGACTGGCAAGCCGATGCCGAGAAAGCCCTCAAAGACAACACCCATCTGTCTTTCCTGCCATTCGGCACGCGTGTGACAAAACTGTTCTACAACTTTCAGTACACAACCCCGAAAGAAGCAAAAAAAGTTGCGGATGTTGACCACTGCGACATGCCTGACATGCTGGCTCGCAAACTGGCCGACTTCGACGGCAAGGAAGAGGCAATCCTCGGCATGTGGATCTCGCGATATGCCACTGTTGTTCATCCTGATGGCGAGGAAGAGACATTCGAATTGGGACGAATACCTAACGACTATATCAAACTGTTGAACTACTATAAAAACGGAGAACTGGTAAGCAGAGAGCCTCAGAAAAAAGAAACACAAAAATCCAAGCCACGAGGGAAACGCTACCCCGGCAGCGAGAATATTGCCAAACTCGTCAACAAGGCAATCCAAAACCAGGCATGGCACGACCCCCACTCGCTGCCTCTGCAGAATCCCGATTGGCCTTTACGCCCTAACGAGCTCTCGACGCTTTACAACCTTGCTGTGGGCGACACCACCCTCGACATCTATCTCGGACACCGTGGCAAGCCCCCGGTAAACCACTATATGACTCTTGACGCCAAAGAGTTCCCAAAGAAACTCATCGCCCAGCTCCTCTCCGACGACCACGACGGCAACCTTGACGACATCGCCTCGATGAAAATACAGGCCGACGTGAAGATTGACGGTGAGTCGGTACTGATGAACATCATCCATAAGCTCCCCGGCGAGGACGAAGATACATGGTATCCAAAGCGTTGGAACATATTGGTAGTAACCATCGACTGGCAAGCCGACAGCCATTGCGGCAGTGCTTCCAAGGTTTTTGCACGCCAATACACCGATGCCATCAACCGTCATGCTGTCATCATGTCCGGGCGTCCCCTCTTCATCTCATCCAATGAGATGAAAGAAGCAGGGTCGCACCTCTTCCCTGATATAGAAGTTCTTAGTTACCTAAACGACGGCGTCACAATCCGTTATGGCAATAGTCAATACGACGTGAAGCTAGACAAACCGTTTCTCTCCGACAAGAAAAGCGAGAACCACACAACGTTCCAGATGTCTATCAAAGTTGAACTTGAATAATGAACACTATGAAAGAAAACATTTTCGAAATCAAAAACGGAATTCTGCTCCATTGCACCGTCAACAACCCAAAAGTGGTCATACCCGACGGGGTGACTGAGATTGACAGCGAAGCCTTCCGACAGCCCGACAGCATCTACGGGCTTGACGAGGTCACGAGCCTTTCCATTCCTGAGAGCGTCGTGAAAATCGGCAGCGGTGCTTTCCAATGGTGCAAGAAACTCAAGAAAGCCTCCATCAAAGGACCCGCCGAAATAGGCAGCGAGGCCTTTCTGGGATGCTCCAGCCTCAAGGAGGTCTACCTTGCCGATGGAGTACGCAGCATAGGCTCCAACTGCTTCTCGTTCTGCGAGAAGCTACAATACCTCTTCATCCCCGAGTCGGTCGAAACCATGGGATACGAGATAGCACGCCAGAACGACGGCACCATACGACAGCCCACCTTCCGCTGCTACAGCAAGGGCATCGGCAAAGGCTGGAGCAAGGACTGGAACCTCATCCACTTCGACCGACGTTTCTGGGACAACCCCGACTACTACTATTACCACCCCACCTTCTTCGGTGTGACTCGCAACGGCACAGCCCGCACCGACATCTCGCACCAACCAGCCATAGGCATGCCCCACGGCACCGGCGTCAAGGCAGAAGAACCCAAAGCCCGTATCGAAGGCCATCACCTCCCCAAAACCAAGCTACGCCTCTGGCTCACAGCCACCCTCATCAGCATGGTGGGCGAAAAAGAATACCTGCTCGACGAAGAGGAACGAGAAATCCTCCCTCGCATAAACAGGGATAATGACAACGCCACCTTGCGCCCACTCGACGAGCCCTGGGAGATAACTGTCGACGACAGCACCCGTCACCTGGCTCCGGAACTGAAAATAAGTGCCTGGATCAACGACTACTACGACATCTTCGACGGCCACACGCTCATCGTCCACCACGACATGCCTTGGCACAACGACCGCTACAAGTATTATCCAATATCAAAGCTCTCCATGGGCGGCACCGTCATCGCCGAGAAGCACATCATGAACGGAGGATACATCTACGACGTTCGTCTCCACATCCATTGGCCCGAGCAGGAATACAGAAAATATTCTTTGAACGAAGCCTCCGACCTGATAAAGGAGCAGCTGGCGGAATGGGGACTCAACGACACCGACAACGAGGTCGACGCCCTGCTGGCTCACAGCCACTGGAAAGCAGAGGAATACAAGTCTTACAAACCCTCGGAACTGCCCGAAAAACTGATGGACGACATCAAGGCCGACGGCGAGAAATGGGCTGACCTCGGCCAGATAGTCCTGCAGCCCTACGAGTTCTACGAGGAGACCCACAGCTACAGCGACGACTACAAGGACGTCGCCAGCGCATACGGCATGGACTGCGACGACTGGACCACCACCGAACGCCGCAAAACCAAAGGCTCTTTCGCAATCGAAATGAAATCAAAACAATAACCACAGACTGTTATTGATATGGAAAAGAGGATATTAAGACCAAGCCACAAAAGTCTCTATAGGGCAATTGCAGGATGCATGTTCACCACAATGCTCCTGACGATATGCATCTCCGAGTCGATACACAATGGCAAAATTTCCTGGCTCTTTGTGGCCATTACCGTAATCATGATACTTTATTCTATATATTATCTCAGATATGCGTTAAGGCAAATCAGACAAAGCATTATTCTTGACAGTGAATCCATGACATTGTACGATTGTGCTGCCAAAATGGAGAATGATACCATGCGCGTGGATGTCGGCACAGTAACATTGAAATGGAGTGACATTACCGGTATTGAGCAACGACTAATCCGTACGATTTCAGGAGAGACCTACTCCGATGGCGCTGTGTAGGGATCCAAACAGTTCAATCCCAAGACAAAAGCCTCCCCATTTGGAGAAAAAGGATGGGTTGAAATAGTCAGATACTACAATAATTCCCGACAGAATTGACCAAAACTGCAACTGACACCGTCGAAAACAACCTCCACGATGGCACAGAAACATTTCATACCACCTGATATTCTTTTACTAAGAAACAAATAATTATGACCCACTACGAAAACAAATCAAGCGGAGTTGCGCGCCGGCATGGGCGAGGGCATGGATGTAAAAAACGGCACACCTACGCAATCGTTGCCCGAATTGTCGGAAGAATGGGACAGAAACAGAAAAGAACTATATGATGGAATTGGCAAAATATTAGGTGATTAGTAGCCAAATTTTTGGCAATATTTCAAAATATTGCCAAAAATTTGTATCTTTGCAGCATCCTTGGAGTGCAGGCGGCTCGCCTGCAACTTCAACAATAACAGGCAATAACATAGTTGTTATATATAAGTCGTAATATTTACTATCAGAGAAATGCATAACAATAGTGATTTTATAGAATATTTCAAGAGTTTCGACACATTTACGACTGCCGATATTACTTCCTATTTTAGAAAAAAAGAGCCGGAATTAAAGCAAACAACCATTAATTGGAGGGTATATGCATTGGTCAATGATCAAATAATCTCACGTGTTTCTAAAGGGATATTTAGTGTTACCGGTGTGAAAAGATATATACCTCAATTAGATAAAAGTTTACTTCAAACAGCAAAAAAAATTGGCAAGCAGTTCCCGTTTATTGATTTTTGTATATGGGATACGTCTGTCATTAACTCGTTAGCGCAACATTTATCAAATGAAACATTTTTTATCGTTGAGGTTGAGAAAGATGCTGTAGAATCGGTATTCCATTTTTTACAAGAAAAAACAAATAAGGTATATTACAATCCTACACAAGACATCGTTGATAATTATTTGTTTCTTCATACGGGGAAACCTTATATTGTAAAGAATCTAATAACAGAATCTCCGATAATTGAGGAGAATGGAATCAAGGTGTCTTCTTTGGAGAAAATACTGGTTGACGTTTACTGCGATAAAACATTATTCGGGCAATACCAAGGTAACGAAATGAAAACACTCTACAGATACTGCTTTGAATACTATTCAGTCAACACAACCAGACTGCTGCGTTATGCATCGCGAAGGGGGAAAATGTCAGAAATAGAGCTTTTTGTTAATCAAATTATCTGCAATAATCTTTAATTATTGCCAAAAATTTGAAATTTATGATAGACATTGAGCGCCTCAATCAGGAATGGATAGGAACGGTTTCCAATGCCAATAGAAAAGCCGATAAAATCTTTGTGGAAAAAGTCATTCGTGCATTTCTCTTATTGGAAGGACTGTCAACGGCCAACTTTCCTTTTGTCTTTAAGGGTGGTACCTCGTTGATGCTATTGACCAATTCCAGCCGAAGGCTATCTGTGGATATCGACATTATTATTTCAAATCCAATAGACAATCTCGACATAAGATTGGAATCCGTTGCCACCAAGCAAGGTTTTATCCGAGTTGTACCACAAGAAAGAAACACACTGACTCTTGTTCCCAAGAAACACTATAAGTTTTTCTATCAACCCATCCATAGAACATCTCAAGACGAAGAGTATATCTTGTTGGATGTTTTGTTTGAACAGGTGCCGTATTCCGTTATTGCAAGAAAGGAAATTACCTCGAAATTCATTCCAACCATAGAACCATTGGTGAATGTTGCAATTCCAAGTGCAGAGGATTTGTTAGGAGATAAACTAACTGCATTTGCCCCAAATACGACAGGCATACCCTACTATAAGCATGACAATAGTATGAGTATGGAGATCATTAAACAACTATATGATATTGGGTACCTGTTTGACATCAGTAGCAATATGGATGTGATTCGAGGAACCTTTAATCGAATTGTCCAAACAGAAATATCTTATCGAGGCGGATCAATGACCAACCACGATGTTTTGGAAGACATTTTCCAAACATCCTTGTGTCTTAGTTCTCGTGGTGCCATTGGCAATGGTGTTTTTAACGAGTTGCAGAGTGGTATTAAAAGAGTGAAAAGTTTTATCTTCTCAGAACCTTATCATATTGAGAATGCGATTGTATCGGCATCAAAAGCAGCCTATTTGTCCACTTTGATCTCGACGAACGCAGAGAAAATAGAGAAGTATACCGTCCCGATGCAAGTAAAAGATTGGTTTCTTACCGACCCGAAATACAACAAACTTAACGGACTAAAGAAGACCAATACGGAGGCGTTCTTCTATTGGTATAAAGCAATTGAACATCAAGGAAATTTGAATAATAAATAAACAATACAACAATGACCCACTACGAAAACAAATCAAGCAAAGAGTTGCGCGCCGGTATGGGCGAAGGCCTGGTAGAGGCTGGCCGCAAGAACGAGAATGTCGTCGCGCTGAGCGCCGACGTGAAAGGCAGCGTCAAGATGGACGGCTTCGCCAAGGAGTTCCCCGAGCGCTTCATCCAGTGCGGCATCGCCGAAGCCAACATGGTCGGCATCGCCGCCGGACTGAGCCTCTGCGGCAAGGTGCCCTTCATCGGGGGCTTCGCCGAGTTCGTCACCGGCCGCGTCTACGACCAGATTCGCCAGGTCGTGGCCTACAGCAACAAGAACGTGAAAATCTGCGGCTCGCACGCCGGCATCTCCCTCGGCGAGGACGGCGCCACGCACCAAACGATGGAGGACATCGCCCTCATGAAGGCCCTGCCCAACATGACCGTGCTCGTGCCCGCCGACTGGGGCCAGGCCCGTGCCGCCACGCTGGCCGCCGCCGAGCACATGGGGCCCGTCTACCTGCGCCTCGGCCGCAGCAAGATGCCCTGCTTCCTGCCGGAAAATGAGAAGTTTGAGATCGGCAAGGCGCAGCTGCTGAGCGAGGGCCGCGACGTGACGCTCTTCGCCTGCGGCCACCTCGTATGGGAAGCCCTACAGGCCGCCGAGCAGCTCGAGAAGGTCGGCATCAGCGCCGAAGTCATCAACATCCACACCATCAAGCCGCTTGACGTGGAGGCCATCGTGGCCAGCGCCCGCAAGACCGGCGCCGTGGTCACCTGCGAGGAGCACCTCTTCAACGGCGGCCTCGGCGACAGCGTGGCCCAGACCCTCGCCCTCCACTGCCCCACGCCGATGGAGTACGTCGCCGTCGACGACCGCTTCGGCGAGAGCGGCACCCCCGACGAGATGCTCACCAACTACCACCTCCGCGCCGCCGACATCATGGCCAAGGTCTATGCCGTCCTGCAGCGCAAGCCCGGCGCCCCCAAGCAGCGCTACTGCCAGAGCTGCGGCATGCCGCTGACCGACGAGGTAGCGAGCGAGAATCCCGACTACTGCAAGTATTGTTTCGCCGACGGCCACTTCACCCAGGAGTGTACTATGGAGCAGATGGTCGACTTCTGCGTCCAGTACCTCGACGAGTTCAACCGCAGCACCGGCCAGCACCTCACCGCCGACGAGTACCGCCGCGAGCTCCTGCAATACTTCCCCCAGCTCAAGCGCTGGAAGAAGCAATAGCCGCACCGCACAGATCGCATCCCGTCACTGCGGTGGTCGTTTCCGACCACCGCAGTGATTAAAAACCGCCAGTGCGGTGACGACTTTTGATGAGTGCTGTGCCGAAAATCCATCAGTGCGCTGCCGACTTTAGATGAGTGCGGTGAAGAAAATCCATCAGTGCGCTGCCGAATTCCGATGAGTGCGGTGAAAATACCCAACCGCAACAAGAAATTGAAAAAACAACAAATACACACAGACAATGAACGAAGAAAAAAAATACGATTGGAGTTATGCCGTGGCATTTTTCCTGTTTGATTATCCAATGCTGATATTGGCCGATTGGATTACCGACGGCTGGCACAATATTCAATGGGGCGTCACTGCTATCGAGGCAGCCATAGTTTCCGTGGTGCTGACACTCGTTTTTCATCTAATACAGAAATTCAAAAGGAAAGACAATACCCCCAACAGATGAACATGGCAGTCTTCTGTGCCTCCGCCCTGCCGGCCGCTGTTCTCCGCTTCGCTATCGGGAGTCCACTGGACTCCCTTCACATCACCCACGCCGCAATAATAAAGCATTTTTAACGTTATCACCTATATGACAAAGGACAACAACGGAATCAACCACACCAATGGCGAAGAGCACCTGAGCCTCGTCGACTCCATGTCGCCGTTCCTCGACAACGGCAAGCCTAAGCTGGGTATCTTCTGGTACGACGCGGCCAGCCAGTCTCTCTTCGGCGTGGAGAAGATGGACGCCGAGCAGGCTACCTTTATCAACGGCCGTGCCACCATTTCCGCTGTTCCAAAGACCTACTGGCAGAAACAGCACCACCGCGCCGAGGCCAAGGGCGACACCCGCTCCATCTTCTACCAAGAGCACAACTACACCCTCATCCCCCGTGGACGCATTTTCCTAGATAAGGCCACCGACCGCTTCTACGTCTGCGTCGGCAGCTGGCTGCACGAAGGTGTGGCTGGCCTCAAGGTGGATGCAGAGAAGCTGCACGAGCTGATAGAGGACGAATTCAACCTGCCCGTGGACTTTGAATTTGTCATTGACTATCACTGGGACCTTGGCCACGGCTGGTCGGAACCGCATGAAATCCATCCGCACCCGCAACGAGCTGACCAACGGCGAGTGGCATGTGATGATATGTCCCTCGATGGAGATGATGGACAAATAGAAGTGTTGGGTTGAGCATAATAGACATCGTTAAGAAACTAAATAACAATGGAAGGACTTATTCTTGCGGCCGGACTTGGCACACGCCTGCGGCCACTTACAGATGACCGCCCGAAGGCGCTGGTGGAGATAAACAGTAAAACACTGTTCGAAATCACCCTTCAGCGAATGGTGGATGCCGGTGTGGAACGCTGCGTGGTCAACGTTCACTATTTCGGCGACATGCTCATCGACTTCATCCGCAGCCACGAGTGGCCATGCGAGGTATTGGTAAGCGACGAGCGGCAGATGCTCCTCGACACTGGCGGTGCATTGAAACATGCGTCGCACCTCTTCTCAGGCAACGAGCCCATCCTCGTACACAACGTCGACATACTCTCCGACATCGACTTCCACGCCCTGGAACGCCATCATCTGCAGAACGGCAACCTCGTGACACTCTGCACAAGCCACCGCTCCACAAAACGAATGCTCCTTTTCGACAAAAATGGTATCCTTAAAGGACGCTATGGAGAAATTGACGACAGCGGACTTACCCCCTTGGCATTCAGTGGTGTGTCGATGATAAGTCCCACGCTGTTCCCTCTCCTGCCGCCTGATGGCACATCATTCCCTGCCATCGATACCTACATTGAGCTTTCCAAGTGCTATCCCATCGGCTGTTTCATTCACTCTGCCGAAAAATGGCTCGATGTAGGGACACCCGAGACCCTGGCGTTGGCTAATCAGAGGCTGTAACCTGTCCAACACCATCCATCTCTTTTCCACAAAAGCAAAAGCCCGCTTCAACAGCGGGCTTTCCTTTTGATTAACCATATATGTGTTCCATTACTGCACGCGACTGAAAACAAGCGGGAAAGTCGAAGTGGAATTGTCGTCTTCCTCGACGGTGAGCACGACTGTGATTTCGTCAGTGGCGGTATTGTAGGTGAAGGGAATGACGATGTCGTCTAAGTTTCCTCCTGAGAGGGTGCCTGACAGAGTTGCGGGGTCATAGGTGTAGGTGTAGTCCATCTGGGATATCTCCTGCACTGTGTAGTCAGTGCCATTGTCGACAACATTGAGGCCAATGACATTGTCGGGGAAAGTCAAGTGTGCGTAATCAGTATCGAAGTTCAAACCGAACTCGAAGGTTAGCATCTCTATGATGTCTGCACTGTCCATGCAATCGCCGAGTTCCGCGAACGTGGCACTGTCGCCCATGAAGAGGGAATATGACCAACCGGTTCCGATAAGGTCGGCAACGCTTTTGACGCGCAGCTCGCTGTAGTCGCCAGGCTGGCTGCCACCATTAGGATTAGTGTTGATCGGATTGCTGATTTCTTCTTTCTGGCAAGCAGCAAATGCCAAGGTCAGGGTTGCTAAGGCAACGATAAGAATGTTTTTTTTCATTGTTTGGTTTGTTTATATTTTTTGGTTTTTGAATCGTCAATAAGAACGTATCGTGAAAGCGAAAAACTACAGAGACCCGTTTTTTTTTCAGAAACTGATGATTACGTTATCCGTCATCTCCAAATCAAGTATCTGGAAATCATTGTTGTTCAAATCCGTACACACTCCTGTCGCACCACGGAATGTTGCCTCCGAGCCTTCTATCAACGCCAAGTCCTCACTGGGAGTGTCATCTCCGAACCATAACAACATACCCTGCATCACAAGGATATAGACTTCGTTGGCATTCACCCTCAATGCCATCACGATGCCGCCGACTGGCGGATTCTGGACTGCCGGCGTTGGAAGGAACACAATGGTTCCCGTGATGTCACGCACCTCTGTATCGACTGTTGGTGGAGCCACGCTGTCGTATGCCCTTCCTGTCCAGGTGCCTGTGTCACTGTCGAACGTCACGTTGACGGTCTTGCCCGCCATCTCCATCTCCTTCATCCATGCCTTGATTTCGGCACGGCTCGTGGTGGTTATCGTCGTGGGAGCATCCTTTGATGCTTTCTGCAATTTCGGCTGTGAGTGAGGAATGGCATTGCGGAATGTAACCTGTTCGCCTTCTTGAGCATAATTGCAGAACTGTTCCAACAGGTTGTCCCATTCGTCATCTGTGGAAAGATGTATGGTGTTAGCTGAAAAGCCTGAGAACGCACCATTGCTGGCGACAGTGTAAAAAATGTCGCGTTCATGGTTGACTTGGACTGGCTTGGTTGGTTCGGTTACGACGTCCTCTTTTTTGTCACATGCCGCCATAAGCAGTGCTATGGAAAAGAGGAGTACTAAATTAGATCTGATCTTCATATATGCGTTTGATTGTTATCGTGTTGACTATTTGTTATTTCATTTTTTCCAGCTGATAGTCCATCAGCGCGTCGAGCTGTGCCTCGCTTTCGATTATGTAAAGGCCGACTGTTTTCTTGTGGTGTGATGCTATAACCCGCGTCACTGGCTCGCCGTTCCACTTTGTTCTTTGTGCAGGATTGTCAGCAGTTGCAAGCCAGCTTGTGGTACCGTCCTCGTCATGGATGTTGAACTCTTCCTTCAGCCGTTGCCATGATTCGTCGTCGCCTGCCTGCAGCAGCACAACATCCACCTGCACCGAGTCGTTGAGGCTGAAGCCACACACCTGCGCCACCGCCAACTCCGGTCGGCAGGCATAGCGCTTGTACAGCAGGCTCTCCTCCGGCTCATTGGCCTCATGCGAGCAACCTGCAAGCAACACCAGCGTTATAAGAAGAGGAATCAGAATCCTCTTCGCCCTGGAAAGGTTTATTATTTCAAGTTTCATATAGGTTTATGCGTTCATCAACAGGTAGTCGGCCATGTCGACCCACTGTTGGTTATTCTTGTCGATACGGTTGCAGTACACTTTTTCATATCTGCTGGCCGAATCCCGCTTCATTACCATTGGTGTGGTTACAGCCACCACCAGCAGCATTGCCGCCACCAATCCGGCCACCCGTCGCTGTCGCCTATGCCAAGCCGGATATTCGGCAGCCAGTCTCGAGGCTCGGCCTTCGACGGAAGCTTGTTCCCATAGCTTGTCAAATTCTTCGTTTGTCATGACATCATTTATATGATTATCCGCATTTGTCACAAAAACAGCCTAAAAGGCCATAAGTAGAGAGGAGGCGTGCCCCGTCTCCACGTTCGGTGCTGCACACTGGGTATAGCAGCTACAATAACGACGCCCTGAAAAAGCGCAAAAGCATGTTTTGTCACATTTGGGGTGTTTAGGGATAATCATTTCATTTATTATTGTATATTGTAGGACTATTTTTTAGTACTTTCTATCCTTTATCCACCATAAGTCTCCTGAGTTTTTCCCGCGCCCTCACAAGTCTGACACTTACATTCTTCTCGCTCATCCCCAAATAGTTGCCTATCTCCTCGTAGCTGTAACCTTCCAGCTGCATCTTTACTATCGACGTGTCGGGTTCCCCAAGACGCATTATCTGTTCGCGGAGTTCGTTTCGCATGGTGTGTTCCTCGTCCACCCTGTCGTAACCCTCTGGCAATTGCTCGTGCAGCGGCGTCCTGCGAAGGGCATCGATGATGGCGTTGCGGGCAATCTTCCACACAAGTGCCGCCTGCTGCGGTCCTTTCGAGAGCGAGACTAAACGCTCCCGGTCTCGCCAAAGCGCCACCGAAGACTCCTGCAGGAGGTCTTCCACCGTTGTGCCGTGTCGACTGTAGCGCCTGCATAGCGTGAACAAAAGACCTCGGTACCGATTCAGCAACACATCAAATGGATCCGATAAAATCACAATGATAATAACGTAAAGAGAAGGCAAAAAACTACACAAGAAGTATTTTTTTTGCACTATAAAGCCGTAGCGGATGAAAAGGCTACATTAGCACACTTGCAAAGTGCCATATATGATTGGGAGAGTGTATTCACTTCATCCCTCTCGCAGCCTTTATTGTCTCATACGCCTGGTTTATTCTTTTGAACTGTTCCTCTGCATTGCGGCGTACCTCTTCGCCAAGGTTCTCCACACGGTCGGGATGATACTTCATGGCCAGCCGCCGGTAGGCTTTCTTCACCTCGTCGTCGGTGGCACTGCTGTCAAGGCCAAGCACAGCATAGACGCTGTCGTCGGCGACACTGTCGTAATCACCAGTCCCCGAGCTGTAGCCACTGCCCTTGCCACCCTCTTGTCCGCCACCGAACCAGCCCCCGCCCGTACCGACGTCTCTATGGCGACTCTTGATGGAAAGATAATCCCTTGTCGCTATGCCGAGAGATGAACCGATTGTGTGCAGAAGAAGTAGTTCGTCACGCGAAATCATCCCGTCGCTGTCGGCGATGCTGAACAGGAAGTCGAGCATGTGATAGCGTGTCGTGTAGTCAGTGTTATGCTTTATCTGGCGGCAGACCTCCGTGACAGGAATCTCCTTGCCGGTCAGGTCACGCAGTTTCAACAGCATCTCCTTGGCCTTGGCTTCGCCATAGTTGCTCACTAGGAACCGCTTCACCAGGTCCAACTCGCTTTTGCGGACCACATTGTCGGCATTCATCATGGCTGCGATGAGGACCAGCAGGGCCGCCGAGAGATCTTCTGACGTTCCTGTGTTATGGTAGCGACGCGAGCCGCCGGCAGCATATTTGTCCGATTCGGAGAAGGTGTCGCCCCCTGTCCCTGCACCGATGCTGCGACCGTTGTTGTTCACAAGATTCTCTATTCCGCCGCCTACGAGGTAGCCGACTAAGCCACCTAGAGGTCCGAAAAGGGTCCATCCCAACCCCGTGATTATCCATTTTCCAAGTCCCATGGCTACTCCTCTTCCTCCTCTACATATTCGTCCTCATATTCCGAGTTGATAGAGTATCCTGACGACTTCTCTTCTGTTGTGAGCGGGGCAATCACAAGACGAGTCGTCGTAATTCCCTGCTCGCTGAAGAAGCGTTTCAGGAACTGGTCTCGCATTCCGGCGACGACCTCAAGGCTTGCCACTGCTGCATCCTTTGAATAGAGCTTCTCGGCCAGTCGCTGTATGTCCTTGTCGGTCGGCCGGCGGCTGGAGAGTCCCCTGCCTTGGATATACCTCACAAAACCAGTATCTTTCACTGTAATGGCATTGACCTGGTCGAAGAGAACAGCCTGCGGCAAGATATTGGCTGGAGCCTTCTCGGGATGACGGGCAAGGTAGTATTCCTCCTTAAGCAGATAGAGCGACTGCTCATGCCACGCCTGCTCCATGGCTACCTGTGGCACTAACGTTATCATTATGTTGGTGTCATATTGCAACACTTCGGCTATCTTGTTGAACGTGCTGTACTGCTCCGAACCGAATGAGGCTTGCAGCGGATTATATGCGATGAAGTCCAGGTCGCCACTCATTCCCAACGCCTTGCCGACAGCACGGAATGGCGATGTGGCCACCTTGACTATCAGGTTGCCAAGAGTCTTCCACACAATCTTCATATACGAGAATTCAGGCGAGTCGATATTGCCGGAGACAGGCACGTCGATATCCACCCTCCCGTCCTTGTCCTTGAGGATATATAGGGCTGCTTTGAGCGGAACCTTGACTTGCGGCTCCACATCGCTGCGTTTCTCGCCCACCTCGGGATTGAAGAGGTCAATCTTGTTGCGTCCCTCAAGTTGGCTTCGACGAATGGTGTTCTCGCTGGTGAACGAGAAAGTGCCGTCTGTCAGGGGACTGCCAAGATAAGCCACCGCGTACGGGGAGAGGTCCTTGAGCTGCAGGTTCTTGATGTTGAGTACAAGATTCTGGCTCTGCTTCCAGTTGTCGATGTTGCCGTGCCATCTCAGCACCGCCACGCCGCCATGAGGCAGCTGGGCAAAAAGCTTGGCATTGTTGTCGCCCGATGTGGTGAGATTCTCGGCAGTGACATTGAGTTTCTTGACCGGGAATGAGAATGGGTCGGGCAGCGTATAGTCGTTGTATGTGAAATCGGCATCGACAATCGCGAACTTGCCAACCTTGAGTTTCATGGGTTTGCCCGGTTCCGCAGATCCTGTGTCGGCAACCGGTGCGTCGGCAGCGACAGCATTGGTGTCGGCGACAGTCTTTTTCTTGGTATCGAAGAGTCTTGAGAAATTACTACCGTCACTGTAACGGTCAAAATGCGAGGAGAGGTTCGTGAGTGTCAACGTGTTGATGTCAAAAAGATTGTCATCGAGGTTGATGCTGTTAAGATCCACTGCAAGACCGGAAAGGGCGAGGACCTGGTTGTCTTTGGTGTCGCGGATGTCAACGCCTCCGAGAGAAACATTGCCTGTGATGACCATCTTCATAATCTCACTCAGGTTGCCTTTGGCAGCCAGCGAAGCGTCGAGCAGACCCTCCATCTTGCCTACATTCATCATGTCGCTAAGATAAGCCTTGACATTCGAGATTGCGAACTTCTCTAGTTGCAGGTCGACGGCAAAGTCGTTGTTGTCCATATTGATGGATGCTTCAGTACGCAACATGCCGCCATCGGCAAGCTGCAAGGCCACTCCGGCATCGGTGTTCTCCGACCCGTCGAAATAGACCCCCGGTATCTTGATATTGAGGTTTTTCAAATCCCACTCGCTCGAGAGCTTGCTGTCGGCATAATAGACCTCTCCATCGCTGAGACGGATGTTGTAGAAACCCAGGCTCCAATTGCTGGGGGTGGTGTCCTTTTCTTCCTCTTTAGGCTCGTCGCTTGCAAAATGGTCGATGATGCTGCTGAAGTTGAAACGGTTGCCATCCTGCACAACACGTACTCTGGGGGCCGCCAGTGTGATGTGGCGTACATACAGCTCGTTGCCAAGCAGTTTGCGAAGCTTCACGGAGACGTCGAGGGTGTCGAACCGGAAAAACTCTGTCGTTCCGTCATCTTCATAAACGGTGAAGTCATAGATGCGTACACGTCCAGCCAAGGCATTGACCTTAAGCTTGTCGACATGCACCTCGCGACCTATGAGTTCCTTGCCATGGCTGTTGACATAGCTCTTGGCAACGGGCGACACAAGCATCAGAGCCAATGCCAGGACGACAATGACTGACGATAGAATAATTATAAGAATCTTAAACCACTTCTTCATGATTCAAATGTCAAATCAGATTAGTATTGTTCCTTGTCGTTGGGAAAATCAAGCGACTTCACATCGCTGATGTACTGGCGTATGGCATTGGAAATATCCTCGCCTATGGTGCCGTAGAGCCGCAGGTAGCGTGGCTTGAACTGTTGGGTGATGCCAAGCATGTCCTGAAGCACCAGCACCTGGCCGTCCACACCACTGCCTGCACCTATACCTATCACCGGTATTTTCAGTTCGGATGAAATTCTTGACGCCAAGGAGGCAGGGACTTTCTCGAGTACCATGGAAAAACAACCCGCATCTTCCAGGACGTGAGCGTCATGAATGACGCGGTTGGCTTCCTCTTCTTCAGTGGCACGCACCGCATACGTACCGAACTTATTGATGCTCTGCGGGGTGAGTCCGAGGTGACCCATGACGGGGATTCCGGCACTCAATATACGCTGGATAGACTCGAGAACCTCCTCGCCGCCCTCGAGTTTTACGGCATCAGCCCCTGTCTCTTTCATGATACGGATTGCCGAGGCCAGGGCTTGCTTTGAATTGCCCTGATATGTTCCAAAGGGCATGTCGACGACCACGAGGGCACGGCTTATGGCACGCACCACCGATGATGCATAGACGATCATCTCGTCGAGTGTGATGGGGAGGGTGGTCTTGAATCCCTCCATGACGTTGGCTGCACTGTCGCCGACAAGCACGACATCGATTTTGGTACGGTCAAGCAGCTGTGCCATGGAGAAGTCGTATGCTGTAAGCATGGCAATCTTTTCACCATGCAGTTTCATGTTTTGCAATACACGCGTCGTGACTTTTGTCACGTCTGTCTGTAAATAAGCCATTATAGTTATGGGTTATATTTTTTTTAGAAGTTCTAGACTGTCTAGATTGCCTAGATTGCCTAGATGGTTACATCTCACATCTCACTCTATTGTCTCGTCGTCCTTATAGCGTCGGTCTTCTTCCTGCTGCTCTTCAATCTCGTCCACTTCATCTTCCACGATACGCATTAGCGCACGGAGGGGTTTCTTTATCTCATAGTTGCCGTGCTTGTCGAGACGGTAGGCTTTCCAATGGCTGCCCTCTGCGGCAAACGAGCCGTCCTCCATGTCGGTCTTGCACTCGTAGAAGTAGTCGTCAAGCTCGTTGGGCTGGATGCGTTTGCCTAGGAAAATGGTGTCGAGCTGCGAGACATTGATGGCAGCCTGGACACTGAGCGACACTTTCGACGGCATCTTTTTAGTGGTCAAAGCCTTATATTCGACACCCTTGCTTGAATATTTCTTTCCGAAGATGCGTATCTTGTTGTCTAGCTGTTCCTGAGTGACAGGGAAACGCACATATATCGAGTCGGGGAGCGTCTGCGAGCATTCGCCGTGTTCGCGACGTATGCTGCTGTGCAGCACGATGTAGCCCACCTGGACGATGTACTGTTTCTTGTGAGGCACGAGGAAGTAGTCCTCAACGATAGGACGGTATTCGAGGTGTTCCTCAATCGAGAAGGAGACATCCGACGGGCAGCTGTCCTTGGTGCCTTCTACACTGTAGAGGGTACCTCGTTTCATGAATACCGATGCATAATAGCCCCTGATTGTGGTGTCCATCGAGGGAACTATGCATCCGCGGGCTGCTCCGAGGCAGGCGTCAGGGTCGTTCTCAAAGGTTACAAGTACACAGTTGTCGAGCGAGATGCTGCCGTTGAGTTTGCGACGGCTCTCCGGCAGGTCGGCACTGCGGTAGGCCTTGCGGGTCACGGGCACTTCGTAGCGTACCATCTCGACGGTATCGCCATGACAGTGGCAACGGATTGGGTTGACGGCATAACGGATGGGGAAAGGTGCATAGCAACGTCCGGCGAAATAGTCATGAACGTTCTTCACACGCTCTTCCGACAGCGATTCGCTGCCGCTGAAGCCTTCGATGGTCATGGCATACATCTTGGGATTGTGACGGTCGGCAAAGGTGAGGCGGTAGGCCGAGTCTAGCCAGTCGAGCGCGTCGACACCGTAAGTGGCCGCATTCCCGCTATATGATATCAGGAGGCAGAACTTCTCCGGATTGACCATGGCCTTCTTCATGTTCTTGATAGGCTTGGCGCTGGGAATGTATATTCCAGTCTGGGCACGCATGACCTGCCCTCCGGCAATGAAAGCCATGAGCAGAAAGGATAAAACAAAAAAACGGTACCTGTACATGACGATTATTTTGTTTGTTTCTTTATCTCCTCGATAACAGTGTCGGTCGAGATACCCTCAGCCTCGGCAAAATAGTTGCGGACAACGCGGTGGCGAAGCACTTCGGAGGCGACATGGTCCACATCTTCGCGGTCGGGAGAGTATTTGCCGCAGAAAGCCGCATAGGTCTTGGCTCCCATAACCAGATACTGTGAAGCACGGGGACCCGCACCCCACGAGAGATACTTCTGGGCAAGGCTGTTGCCCTCCACGGCGGGACGCGTGGCTGCCGACAAGGCAACGGCATACGACACCACATTGTCGGGTACCGGCATTCGACGTATCACGCTCTGAAGATGGATAATCTCGTCCGACGACAAAACCACGTCAACCTGTGCCATACTGTCGACAGTGGTCTGCTTGACGATGCTGACCTCTTCCTCGAAAGAAGGATAGTCCATCCTGATATTGAACATGAAACGGTCGAGCTGAGCCTCAGGTAGAGGGTATGTACCCTCCTGCTCTATGGGGTTCTGGGTGGCAAGCACGAAGAATGGGGATTCAAGGCGATAGCTCTGACCACCAACGGTGACGGAATGCTCCTGCATGGCTTCAAGCAGGGCCGACTGGGTCTTGGGAGGGGTTCGGTTTATCTCGTCGGCAAGCAGTATGTTGGCAAAGACCGGACCTTTGACAAAACGGAAAGAACGTTTCTCGTCGAGGATTTCAGAACCGGTAATGTCAGAAGGCATCAGGTCGGGAGTGAATTGTATACGGCTGAAAGAGAGACCCAAAGCACGTGCCAATGTGTTGACCATTAGCGTCTTGGCCAAACCAGGAACGCCGACAAGGAGACAGTGGCCACCTGTGAATATCGAGATCAGGAGGCTTTCCACAGCCTTGTCCTGCCCTATAATGACTTTGCCTATTTCGTTTCTGAGCTGCTGGTATTTGCTTACCAGACCATCAAGTGCTTCTATATCAGACATGGAAATTGAAAATTGAAAAATTGAAAAATAAGCATTCAAGCATTCACTCATTCAAGCATTCAAGCATTCAAGCATTCAAGCATTCAAGCATTCAAGCTTTCAAGCATTCAAGCATTCAAGCATTCAAGCATTCACACATTCAAGCATTCAAGCATTCACACATTCAAGCATTCAAGCATTCAAGCATTCAAGCATTCACACATTCAAGCATTCAAGCATTCCACCCTATTCCCACCTGAGGCGGAAATCGCATCCCTTGAATTCGTCGTCTATCTTTATGTATGTGTTTTTTATCGTCTTCTGTGCCCAGTCGTAGATCTTTTCCTGCTTGGCGTTTTCGAGAGCCGCATTGTAGATGCGGTCATAGTCGTCCTTGAGGTTGGCCTTGTGGCTGGGATTGCGTTTCAGCACGGTTACTATGCGGTAGGCATCCTTGTTCTCATCGGTCTTCATGGGGGTGGCATTGCTCACGTCGGCAGCATTCATCGATGCGAATGCCAAGCCCGGATAGAGCCTCTTAAGCTCGTCGTTGGTGAACTGATAGTTGCCTGTGGAGGGATGAGTGACGCGGCCACCCTCAATGCGGTTGGCACCGTCGGAGAACTGCTTTGCTGCATCAGCGAAAGAGATGTGACCCAGACGTATTTCGCGAGCCACACTGTCGAGCAGCACACGGGCCTTCAGCAAGTCCTCGGGAGAGACCTTGGGCATCATGAGGATATGACGGCAGTTGATGGTGTTGCCGCGGCGTTCGATAAGCTGGATGATGTGGAAGCCATATTGGGTCTCGATGACGGGCGACACCTCGCCAGGCTTCAGGGCGAAGGCAGCAGCCTCAAACTCCGCCACCATGTCGCCACGCGTGAAGAAGCCTAGTTCGCCACCCTTGGTCGACGAACCGGGATCTTCTGAGTAAAGTGTCGCCAGCGTCGAGAAACGGTCGCCTTTCAGCACGCGTTCCCGGAGCTTGTTAAGTTCCAGCTTCACACGTTCGCGTTCCTCGTCGTTGATATCGGGTTTGCGTACAATCTCGGCAATCTCGATGGTCTCAGGGATGTCGGGAATGCTGTCAGCAGGTATATTGTTGAAAAACTGCGTCACCTCGTGGGGAGTTATCTTGATGTTGTTGGTGAGGGAAGCCTGGACACGTTCAGCCAGAATCCTGTCATGAAGCATTTTGGTGATAAGCTCCTTCAGTTCGTCGTATGTGTAGCCCATGGCCTGACGTATTGCCTCATGGCTACCGTACTGGCGTTCGTACTGCTTGAGGTAGTATTGCGCGCTGGCATCGACCTCCTCGCTGGTGACCTCGGTACTGTCGAGTTCTCCTTTATGTATGAGGAGTTTGTTGATCAGAAGCCCCTCGAGGATGTTGCATCGGTTCTCAAAGGCATTGTCATAGCCCTGGCGGACACGGATGGCGACAAAGCCGTTCTCGACATCCGAGAGCTTGACGATGTTCTTGCCTATGACGGCGACCACCTTGTCGACAACAGGTTCATCCTGTGCCATAGTCCCCAAGGCTATTCCACAAAAAGTTAAAGCTAAAAGGATTTTTTTCATTTGAATTCAATAAATCGATTCTCTGTTCACGTTACAGTGAATGGCGGCGGGGCAGCCACGCACGTCGTCCCTCTACGCGGTCCACCGGACCTTGTGCCTGCTCACCGTTCACTAATACGTAATCTCGTCGATGACATCCTGATGGATGACGACGTTGTATTTCTTCCTGAGGCTGTCGTTCAACTGTTGCTCGAGGTAGTTCTGGTAGTCGTTGATATAGTATCCACGGGCTTCGAGGAGCGTCTTTGGACGGGGGTTGAGGATGCCGTCAACACGCACAATCTTGTAGCCACGAACGCCAGGGACTACATATAAGCCCTTGTGGAGCTGGCTCTTCGAAAGGATGTTCTGGCGTTCCACCTCGACGATGAGATGTTGGTATTGCACATTGACCGAATCCACCTTCATCGATTTCTCGAGCTTGCTGACAATGGCCTTGTCTGTCATCCCCGACTTCTCGCCCTTCTGGACAATCTTAAGGGCCTTGGCCGGCTTGAGCCATGCGCTGTCGGCGAAGTCAAAAGTCTTCATGTCGACGCTCTCGCCCATGAAATAGTGTGCGTCGCTCTCCTTGTCAATGCTGTGCTTGCCAACGTTTTCAGCGTAATAGCGTGCCAAACCGGCGGAATCGCCCACGGCCTTAGACCAGACATTGGCATCGTTGTAGGCGAAAATCATCAGACCGTGGCGGTATTCGGACATGAGCTCACCGAATTCGGGATGCTCCACTTCGAGGTGTTGGTCGGCGTATGTGAACACCATGTCGTTGATGAAGTTCTCGTAGCGGTCATAAAGGTAGCCGTCGAGGGGTTTGGAAGCCTCGTAACGCTGGTGGGCCTCGACAAACTTGAGGAGGTCGACAGCATTATAGGAGGTGTCGCCGACGCGGAAGAGCGGTCTCTTGTCGGTGACCATTGTATCGTTGTAATGCCATTGTTTTGTGAAGAGGGAATCGGAAAGGGCTGCAAGACACTGGTCGAGAGATGCCAGGGGTGCACCACGGCGGGCCTTCTTGCCCTTGCCGACGGTCTCGTACATCGTGGTGTAGTCGACAAAATTGTAATGGTCCTTGCATTGTTTGACAAAATCCACACGGGGCTTGTTGCTGCGGTCGTCGTAGGTCATACGCTGGCGGTAGTAGGGAAGCATGACATCGAATGGCGAGAGGCTGTCGCGGACGAGAAGCTTGACGATATGCCATCCGTATTGCGTCTTGAAAGGTGCCGAGATTTGGCCGGGCGAAAGGGATGTGATGATAGGAACATAGTCGGGGGGAATCTGACGGATGGCCATGTCGGAGATGAGGCCACCGTTCTGCGAGGAGGAGTTGTCGTCGGAATAGTTGCGACAGACAGTCTCGAACGGCTGACCCTCGTCGATAAGGGAGCGGGCTTCCTTGATACGCCGCTCTGCAAGGACGGGGTTATCCTTACTCTCCGCAATCCAGATGTGCTGGAATGAGCTCTTGCCGAAGTAAGGCACTCTGTTGAGCAGCTTGATGACATGGTATCCGTATTTGGAGCGGACAGGCTTGGAGACCTCACCCACCTGGAGGGCATAGGCAGCCGACTCGAAGGGATACACCATATCGAAGACGGTGAAATTGCCCAACATACCGTCATCGTTGCGGCGGGGGTCGTCGGGTTCCATACCCTGGGCGTCGGCCACGATATTGGCCTGTTCACGGGCCACGGCGGCGAAGTCCTCGCCTGCCTCGACGCGACGGTAGTAGTCCATGGCTTTGTTGTAGGCCTTGACGGTGTCGTCGCCTCTGGCGTTGGAGGACAAGGGGATGAAGATGTGTGCCGCAGTGAGGACATAGTGGTTGCGTTGGTAGGCTTCCTCCATTATCCTGTCGAACGACGAGGAGTCAATCAGGTAGGGAGCCGCGAGTTCCTTGCGGTAGCCGTCAAGTTCCTTGAGGAGCGAGGGCAGGGTGTCGAAACCATTGGCGTAGGCGTCGGCGAGCTTGGCGCGGTAGTTGACGAAGAGCTGCACGTATTCTTCTAGAGCCTGGCGTTTCTCGTAGGTGCATGCCGTCGGAGCTGCCTTGGGGTCCTTGCCTACAGAACGCAGGAAGTCGCGCATGAATTCCGACTTGTAAATCTTCTTTCCGTTTATCTCAAAAACGACAGGGTCGTTACTGCTCTGTGCATGGAGAGCTGTCGCCAGCACGAGAGTGAAAAGAGAGACAATTATCTTTTTCAATTGAGTAGTGTTTAAGTGTTTCACGTTTGGCGTTCTGTCAGGCCGTTTAATTGCTAGGCCGTTTCACGCTCTGGTATTATCTTGAATAGTTGGGGGCTTCACGGGTGATGGCGATGTCGTGGGGATGGCTCTCGGCACGTCCGGCGGCGGTGATGCGGATGAATTTTGCCTGCTGAAGGGTGGCGATGTCCTTGGAGCCGGTGTAGCCCATACCGGCCTTAAGGCCGCCGACGAGCTGGTAGAGAACCTCGTTGAGGGTGCCTTTGTATGGCACACGCCCGACGACGCCCTCGGGTACGAGCTTCTTGACATCGGTCTCCTTGTCCTGGAAGTAGCGGTCCTTGGAGCCGCTCTGCATGGCTTCGAGCGAACCCATACCACGATAGGACTTGAACTTGCGGCCTTCGAAGATGATGGTCTCGCCCGGAGCCTCGTCGACACCTGCGACAAGTGAGCCTATCATGATGCTGCTGGCGCCCGCAGCGATAGCCTTGACGATGTCGCCGCTGTAGCGGATGCCGCCGTCAGCGATGAGGGGGATGTCGAAACCACGTTGCTTCAAGGCTCCGGCGACCTCGCAGACTGCCGTAAGCTGCGGCACA
Source organism: Bacteroidales bacterium (assembly GCA_017448905.1). Classification (GTDB taxonomy): domain Bacteria; phylum Bacteroidota; class Bacteroidia; order Bacteroidales; family P3; genus Colimorpha. The sequence goes on from JAFSKP010000065.1 coordinate 29,506, forward strand.
CCAATGCCGGCGATGATGCGTGTCGAGCAGATGCTTCCGGGTCCTATACCCACCTTGACGGCATCGGCGCCGGCCTCGGCTAGCATGATGGCTGCCTCGCCGGTGGCTATGTTTCCAACAACGACGTCGAGTTCGGGGTATTTAGCTTTGACAGTCTTCAGTGCATCGACAACACGAATGCTGTGTCCATGAGCAGTGTCGATAACGACGGCGTCGACACCGGCCTCCACGAGTGCGTCGACACGTTCCATCATGTCGGCCGTGATGCCGACACCGGCGGCGACGCGGAGACGTCCGTTGGTGTCCTTGCAGGCGACGGGGTGCTCCTTGTTCTTCATGATGTCGCTGTAGGTGATAAGACCGATAAACTGGCCCTCCTCGTTGACGACGGGGAGCTTCTCGATCTTGTGTTCCTGGAGTATGTCGGCGGCCTCGCCGAAGGTGGTGCCTTCATGGGTTGTGACAAGGTCGGTAATCATGATTTCGCTGAGGGGGCGGCTCATGTTGCGTTCGAAACGTAGGTCGCGGTTGGTGACCATGCCTATGAGCATCTTGTTGCTGTCGACGATAGGGATACCGCCGATGTGGTATTCGTGCATGAGGCTGAGGGCATCCTTGACGAGGGCATCCTTGCCGAGGGTGACGGGGTCGACAATCATGCCGTTCTCCGAACGCTTCACTTTGCGTACCTCGTTGGCCTGGCGTTCTATGGACATGTTCTTGTGCAACACACCGATACCACCTTCCTGAGCCATGCCGATAGCCATTGCGGCCTCGGTAACCGTGTCCATGGCTGCACTGACCAACGGAACATTGAGAGTGATGTTGCGTGAGAAGCGCGAATTGACCTTGACTTCGCGCGGAAGGACGTCGGAATAGCTGGGAACGAGGAGGACATCGTCGTATGTCAGTCCTTCGCCGATGAATTTTGTGGTATCTGTATACATAATAATAAAATTTCGTGCAAAAATAGCAAAAAACTTTGTAATAGAGACAATAAAAAAAAACGATAATTACAACTTGTTAATTATCTGACAATAGGACAGGAAACAAGAGCATTCAAACACCTCCCAAAAGGGGAAAAAGAGAACGTTTTTTGCTGCATTGGAAGAAAAATTGTAGTTTTGCAAAATGAAAAAGACAATAGCCATAACGCTGTTTGTAGCCCTGATGTCATTAGGTATAGAGGCGCAAATCGTTCTCGACATTAATGCCGAAGGTTTTTTCCACGATGCGGAGTACAGCACAGGACTTGCCAAAGGCTACACGGTGACGGGGTCGCGGCTGTCGCCTTCGTTGGTATTCGACATCCATGGGCGCGGAGAGCTGCGTGTAGGGATGAACGCAACCCTTTTCGCCGGACTCGACTCCCTCTACTCGCTCCGTCCGGCGTTGACGCTGGTCTATCGTCCTGCAGGGTGGCTCTCCTTCGTGGCAGGCACCCTCATCGACGACAACCACCACCAGCTCTCGGCTCCTGTCGTGGACCCTTCCCGCCACATCTTCAACTACCAGGAGGATGGCATACAGATACTAACCAATACCGCTATCTGGCAGAGCGACACATGGCTCGACTGGACGCACTACCTTGTCCCCTGGACTCCAGACCAGGAACTCTTCACCATGGGTAGCCGCCACACGCTTGTGCTGCTCCATCCGTCACTCCCCCACTCTCACCAACTCATCGTCTCTCTCCCTGCCCACTTCATTGCCTCGCACCGGGGGGGAGAGGTGAAGACCATC
>JAFSKP010000066.1 GCA_017448905.1 Bacteroidales bacterium
AACCATAAACTCTAAACCATAAACTCTAAACCATAAACTCTAAACCATAAACTCTAAACCATAAACTCTAAACCAAAACTATACTCCATGCGTCACGAAGTTGATTTTCTCGTTGTAGGGTCTGGCATTGCCGGCCTTAGTTTTGCACTTAAGGTGGCCCCCTACGGCAAGGTGTGCATTCTCACCAAAAGTGTTGCCTCCGAGGGCTCGACACGCTATGCCCAGGGGGGCATCGCCGCTGTCATGTACGATGACGACAGTTTCGACAAGCATATTGCCGACACACTCGTGGCGGGCGACGGCATCTGCGACCGCGATGTCGTGGAAATGACCATCCGGGAGGCTCCGGAGCGGATAGCAGAGTTGGTGCAGTACGGCGTGAACTTCGACATGGAGAAGGGAGGCAGCCGTTTCGACCTTCACCGTGAAGGAGGCCACAGCGAGTTCCGCATCCTCCACCACAAGGACAACACAGGCGAAGAGATAGAACGCGGACTGTTGCAGGCTATCCATGACCATCCCAACATCGAACTGAAAGAAAACCAGTTTGCAATCGACATCATCACCCAGCACCACTTGGGACAACGCGTCACCAAACATACGCCAGACATCGAGTGCTACGGTGTCTATGCCCTCGACACCAACACCAACCACATCGACACCTACCTTGCCAAGGTCACGCTCCTTGCCACCGGCGGCATGGGCAACGTCTATTCGACGACGACAACGCCAGTCATCTCGACAGGCGACGGCGTGGCGATGGTACACCGTGCCCGTGGGGTTCTCAAAGACTTGGAGTTTATGCAGTTCCATCCGACAAGTCTCTATAATCCTGCCGAGAAGCCGGCATTCCTTATCACCGAGGCTATGCGTGGCGCAGGTGCAATACTCAAGGACCGCAACGGCGAGGAGTTCATGCAGAAGTACGACAGGCGTCTCTCGCTGGCACCACGCGACATTGTGGCACGAGCCATCGACAACGAGATGAAGCTCAGCGGCAAGGACTATCTCTATCTTGACGCCAGGGGTATCGGCAAGAAGCGCCTTATCGAGGGATTCCCCACCATCTATGCCAAATGCCTCAGCATCGGCATAGACATCACGCGCGACATGATACCCATCCGACCGGCGGCACACTACCAGTGCGGCGGCATCAAAGTGGACCGCAACGGAGAGTCGTCCATCCACAAACTCTATGCCGTGGGCGAGTGCTCCTGTACTGGCCTGCACGGTGGCAACCGCCTGGCGAGCAACTCGCTGCTTGAAGCCGTAGTCTATGCCCATAATGCCGCCCAATCCGCTATTGCGCATGTTAAAAATGAAGCGATAAAAGTGAAAACCGAGGTGCCTGATTGGAATGCCGAGGGCATGGTCCTGAACGAAGAGATGGTACTCATCACGCAGACCAAGAAGGAATTGCAGGAAATCATGACCAACTATGTGGGCATTGTCCGCAGCGACCTGCGTCTGCGCCGCGCCTTCGACCGCCTGAACCTCATCTTCCGCGAGACCGAGGAGCTGTACAACCGTAGCGTCCTCACCGAGCCGCTCAGCGAACTGCGCAACCTCATAGCCTGTGCCTACCTCATCATCAAACAGGCTATGGCTCGCCGCCAGAACGTAGGACTCCACTACTCCATCGACCTTATCGGCAAAGCCGACAAGTGAATGGATTAGAGAATGAGTGTCAGAAGAAACGGTTGAGCTTCTGTAGATTGTCGTTCAGTTGCTTGGGCGATGCCTTGTAGCCTTTTTGCAGGTTGAGGTCCTTGTCGTAGACGCTCACGTTGCCGTTGCCTTTTTTCTCGATGATGTAGCCATCCTCGGTGATGAAGGCGTAATTGAGGTCGTTGCCGACCACGTGCCATCCTCGCGATGCGGAGTCGAGTAGAGACATTCCCATGGAGTAGTCACTCGGCTCGTTCGTTACGCCCATGGCCATGCCAAGCAGTGTCGGCACAACGTCGTAGTGCGTGGTGCGATGTCCGTGGACTGCGGCAGTCACGCCTGGGTAATGCAGCACTAAAGGCACCTGGACTTGGTATCTGGAGTAGTTGCCGGCATGGCCCCAGTAGTTCTTGTGGTTCTCGTTGAATTCCTGGCCGTGGTCGCCGGTGACAAGGACGATGCTGTTGTCGAGCATTCCATTGGCCTCAAGCTGTCCGAAAACGATGCCCAGGAGCGAGTCGATGACAAAGACGCAGTTGCGGTAGAGGTTGTAATAGGCGGTGGGGTCGGTATTGTTTGAGAGCCTGGTGTAGTCGGCGTAGGTCCATGCCGGCTGGAAGTGGGTGTTCTTATCCTTGGGCAGGGAGATGGCATGCGCCAGGTCGTAGAAGAGGAACGAGAACGACGGTGTGGTGCTGTTTGCAAGCAGTGGGAGATCACCGACAAAGTCGGCGGTGAGCTGGCAATCCCTCTCGAAGGGATTGCCGCCCTCGGTGGAGGTGCGTATATCCATGCCTTTGAAGAATATGCGGTCGAATGGAGGGGTCTTGAACGATGACGACGGGTAGATGTTGATGTCGTAGCCGTTCCCTACAAGTTGCTCGACTAAAACGGGTTTCAGCGACGAGTACTCGAAACTCTTCCAGTAGTAGGACGAGAGCCCGGTGAAGAGTCCGAAGATGCCGCCACGTGTCCCGTTGCTGCTGCTCAGATGGTTGGAGAAGTATTCCGACCTTTCCTTGAAGGCCCACAGGTTGGGCATGCATTCCTCGGTGAGTGTGCGGAAGTTCCAGGAATCAATCACTATCAGGATGATGTTAAGCCGCTTGGCGTTGGGGTCGCTTTCAAGTGCGGAGATAGGGTAGTTCAGTTTCGATGTGTTGTCCTGTATGGTGATTGTGGACAGTTCCTCCTTGTCGATAATGCCCATCCGGTCGAGGGCAGAATTCATGGAAAGAGGGAAGTAATAGGGCAGGAAAGCGTCGCCTTCGAGGATGGAGGAATGCAACGAGGCAGCGCCGTAGACGTGTATACCCTGAGACAGCAAGGCGGCAGCCAGATAGGTCGAGAAAGAGCAGAGGCGGAACCTCTTGCGGCGTGTTACCCTTGCCGCCACCTTGAGCGAGAGCCGCTGAAGTGCGAAAACCACGAGAGCTACGGCAATGACAATCAGCAGAGCCTTCATATAGAGCCAGAATGAAAAGACGAAGATCTCGTCCGCGCCTTCCGAAAAGAGCATATCGAGTACGAAGCCGTTGATATGGAAATGATATAGCTTGAATACGAAACGGTTAACTACAAAGAGCAATGTCGTCAGAGCGTAGATGATGCCGAGGACGGTGAAGGGGGCTTTCTTGGAGCCTGTGAGGGCCAGCGGGATGAAAAGAATCAGGTATGGCAGTAGGGTGAAAAGGCCGGCATGGAAGAGGGATGAAACGGAGAGATAGGCCCAGCCGATGGCGTCCATGAAGTCGTTGTTGCTTCCGACGACGTATGAGAAGAAGATGATGGCGAGCAGCAGTGTAGTGAGAAACGAATATACCAGTCCGCCGAAAAGGATATTTTTCTTGTTGTCAGTCATGTTGTTGTGTTAAAAATCATTAAGAAAAATGACTCACAAAAATACTACAAAAAAAACAACAGTATCCAAAATCAATTTTTTTTTGTATCTTTGCAATCCGATGACCATATCGTCCGGCAGCGGAAAATGATGCCGAACGGTTTGGTATACAATCGTGTATGCAATCAGATATAATAATAATAACAGCAAAAAACAATGAAGATTTATCAGACCTCTGACATCCGAAACATCGCCCTCGTGGGTGGTGCCAAGGCAGGCAAGACCTCTATGGCCGAGGCCATGGCTTTCTGCGGCGGGCTTATCAACCGCCGTGGTACCGTGGACGGCAAGAACACTATCAGCGACTATCGCGACATTGAGCATGACCGTGGCTACTCTGTCGAGAGCACGCTCATGTACACCGAGTTTGGTGGAAAGAAAATCAATATTCTTGACGTCCCAGGCTTTGCCGACTACCAAGGCGAGCTTGACGCTGCCCTCAACGTGGTCGAGGCAGCTGTCGTTGTTGTCAATGCCCAGAGCGGCGTCGAGGTCGGCACCGAGATAGCCAACCGATATGCTGCCAAGCTCGATACCCCGATGCTCTTCGTCGTCAACCACCTCGACGCCGAGAAGGCCAACTTCGACGAGAGCGTCAACCAGCTGAAGGACTACTTCGGCGGCAAGTGCACCGTGCTGCAGTTCCCCACCAATCCCGGTTTGGGCTTCAACCAGGTGGTCGACATTGTGGCCAACAAGATGTACACCTTCACCGACGGCAAGATGACCGAGGCCGACATCCCCGCTGAACACGCCGACAAGGCTGAGGAGATGCGCATGGCCCTCGTCGAGGAAGCAGCCGCTGCCGACGACGCCCTTATGGAGAAATACTTCGAGAACGGCGACCTCACCCCCGAGGAGCTCACCCAGGCTCTGAAGCTCGCCATCGACAAGCGCGACCTCTTCCCCATCCTCTGCACCTCCGCCAAAGAGAACTTCGGCGTGGGCCGTCTGCTTGAGTTCATCTGCCAGAACGTCCCCGCCCCCAATGAGGTAGCCGATGCCAAGAAGACCAAGGGCGGCAAGGAGCTGAAATCGAACAGCGCCAACCCCACCGTGGCCTTCGCCTTCAAGAGTGCCAAAGACAAGAACCTCGGTGAAATCACCTACCTCCGCATTTTCGACGGCGAGTTGACCGAGAGCCAGGATGTCGTCAACGCCTGCAACCAGAGCAAAGAGCGTGTCAGCCAGGTACTCGTCTGCAGTGGCAGCAACCGCCAGAAAGTCGAGAAGGCCTGCGCCGGCGACATCATCTGCACCATCAAACTGAAGGACGTCAAGATCAACCATACCCTCACCACTCCCAAGAACGCCGACGATGCTGTCGAGGAAATCCAGTTCCCGACGCCCATCTACACCGTCGCCGTCAAGGCCGCCAACAGCAACGACGACGAGAAGGTCGGAGCCGCCCTCAAGGATCTCTGCACCTACGACAAGTCCCTCTCGCTTGAGAACAGCCGCGAGCTGCGCCAGGTCATCCTCGGATGCCAGGGAGAGCTGCACCTCAACACCATCAAGTGGTATTTCGAGAACCAGTACAAGCTGGCCGTCAACTTCACCGCTCCCAACATCCCCTATCGCGAGACCATCACCAAGAGCGCCGAGGCCATGTACCGCCACAAGAAACAGTCGGGCGGCAGCGGCCAGTTCGGCGAGGTGCACATGCTCATCGAGCCCTATTTCGACGGCATGCCCAACCAGACGAAATACCCCATCCGCGACACCCAGGAGTATCCGCTGGAGTGGGGCGGCAAGCTGGTCTTCAACAACTGCATCGTGGGCGGCTCGATCGATGCCCG
>JAFSKP010000067.1 GCA_017448905.1 Bacteroidales bacterium
CGCCGAGGAAGAGTAACGGAATGCCTGAATGCGTGATTGCTCTATTGCTTGAGTGGCTACCGCATCAAATCCTCAAACAATCAGGCAATCAAACAATCAGAAACCCTCAAGCCGGAAGCCCCGAGAGGGACTTCCGGCTTCTAATAATAAAGAATATGAATGTCTCAACGCTGATAAAGCAGTATTTTGAATCACACGCAAGCGATGTGGCAATAGATGTTTTCGACGAGAGCTGCGGAGCAGTACAACGAGACATTTTTGAATGATAACGAATTGGAGGAACTATGGTAACATTCAGTTTTAGGGACTTTGGCGAGAATTTAGGCACACGCCAGTTGGGGCAGCAGGCACGGGAAAGACTGATGCCGCTGCTTGAGGGTGACGAGCGCGTGGTGCTCGACTTCACCGGCGTTGATGTCGTGAGCAATTCGTTTGCCGACGAATGTATAGCCAAGTTGCTGCTCACCATGCCCCTCGCTGAACTGAAGGCTCGCACCACCTTCCGTGGTCTCAATCCCCTTGCCTCCGAAAGCGTCCTCACCGCCCTCCGTCGCCGCCATCTGGCAATGGCATAAAATCGATATACACAATTGCACAAAAGAGTATTTCTTCGCTCGTCAAGCTCGTGGGGTTCACCACTTGCACGAAATATATACTCTTTTTTAGTTGAAAATATTCTCTTATAGATTCCAGACTTTTATTTCTGCATATAATAGACAATTGATTGTACATGGATTCATACAATCATTTATTTACAGATTTTTATGTAACTTTGCAGTTGCAAACAAAAGAGAATAATGATAATAAAGAGCTGTGTACTATGATTCTAGTACAAGATAGCTGCGATTAAAAAACAATAATGTCACCACTTTCGCTCCTGTTGCTGTTCCTTTTCGGAGCCATGTCGATATCGTTTCTCTGCTCCATTCTGGAGTCGGTGCTGATGTCGACGCCGCTCTCCTATATCACCATGCGTGAGGATGCGGGCTATAAGCCGGCCACGCGATTCAAGGAATACAAGACCGACAATGGCAAGCCTATTGCTGCCATCCTGTCGCTTAACACTATCGCCAATACCATAGGTGCTGCCGGCGTGGGTGCACAGGTCACCGATGCTTTCGGCAGCCAATGGTTCGGACTGGTCTCAGCGCTGACGACGATCCTGATTCTCGTCTTCTCGGAGATAATCCCCAAGACCATCGGTACCACCTATTGGAAACGCCTGATGGGTTTCACGGCCCGCGCCATCCGCGTTCTGATAGTGCTGATGTACCCGTTGGTGCTGCTGATTGGGCTGTTCACCAGGCTCTTCTCCGGCAAGGAGGAGGAGACAGCCGTCAGCCGCGAAGAGGTCGCCGCCATGGCCGATGTGGGTGAGGATGAGGGAGTGCTCGACGAGGATGAGAACAAGATAATACAGAATGTCATCAAGCTCGACGATGTGAAGGCATACGACGTGATGACACCCCGAGCCGTTGCCGCCATAGCTCCTGAAGGCATGAGCCTAAAGGAGTTCTACGACGAGGACGAGTGCAGCCACTTCAGCCGAATTCCGGTCTATGCCGACGATCCGGAATTCATCACCGGCTATATCCTCCGAAGCGACGCCCTCGAAGACCTGGCCGAGGACCACTTCGACAAGACCCTCAAGGATATCAAGCGTGATGTTCCACTTTTCAACGAGGAACAGTCTATCAGCGATATCTGGGAGTCGCTCCTCAAGCAGAAGGTGCAGATAGGCATCATCATCGACGAATATGGCAGTTTCCAGGGCATCCTCACCATGGAGGACATCATAGAGACCATCTTCGGCCTCGAAATCATCGACGAGAACGACGAGGTGACCGACATGCAGCAATATGCCCGCGAGCGTTGGCAGCAGCGCCAGAAACGTTTCAAAAAGCTTGACATCGGTATGCAGGCATCTACGACCGCAATCGGTGACAGTCAACCGATTAAAGAACAATTGTCATGACCGTAGCAGCACTTGTCTCCGGGGGTGTCGACAGCAGCGTGGTGGTCCACCTGCTCAAGGAGCAGGGCGTCACGCCCGACATCTTCTATATCCGCATAGGGATGGAGGATGCGGAAGGCTATATCGACTGCCCTGCCGAGGAGGACATCGAAATCACCTCCTATATCGCAAAGAAGTATGGTTGCCGTTTCGAAGAGGTCAACCTTCACAAGGAATACTGGGACAATGTGGTGAGCTACACCATCGAGTCGGTGCGCAGAGGGCTCACGCCCAACCCCGACGTGATGTGCAACCGCCTCATCAAGTTTGGCGCCTTCGACGAGAAGCGGGGCAAGGACTACGACCGCATCGCCACGGGCCACTACGCCCAAACTTCACAATTCACTATTGACAATTCACAATTCACCTTTCTCGCTACAGCGAAGGATCCAATAAAGGACCAGACCGATTTCCTGACGCAGCTCACCTATCCCCAGATTGCCAAGGCCATGTTCCCCATAGGGCATCTGACGAAGAGGGAGGTACGCCAGATTGCCCACGAGGCGCATCTGCCTTCCGCCGACCGCAAGGACAGCCAGGGTATCTGTTTCCTCGGCAAAATCAACTACAACGACTTCCTTCGCCGCTACCTCGGGGAGCGAGAGGGCAGGATAGTAGAACTAGAGACCGGCAAGGTGCTGGGAACCCACAAGGGCTACTGGTTCCATACCATCGGGCAACGCAAGGGGCTCTTCCTCAGCGGAGGTCCCTGGTTTGTGGTCAAGAAGGACATCGGCGAGAATGTGCTCTATGTCAGTCAGGGCTATACGCCGGAGGCTCAGTATGGCCGGGAAATCGACCTTCTTGGCTTCCGCTACTTGTCGGCCGACATCTGGGGAGGTGCGGAGTGTGTCGACGTGAAGTTCAAGATTCGCCACACGCCGGAATTCGCTTCGGGTCGTCTGACACGAAGGGAGGATCCCGTCTATGGCACAATCCACCATCTCAGCAGCGACACCAAGATCCAAGGCATCGCCGCCGGGCAGTATGCCACCATCTACGACCGCGACGCTCACCTTGTGGTGGCATCAGGCATGATTGTCTGACGGTCTGCCAGTTTTTTTTTGCATTATGAACGAGAATCCCATATACTATTCTTATCGGACTTTAAATGACGTCCAACTGAAATTTCTGTGCTTCCTCTCCTTTACGGGCAGGTGGACCGACGAGTATTCAATGCAGCTCTACCGCAGACATGAGTCCCTTTCAAAACCGCAGCAGGACAAGTTGATACAGTCGTTGCAAGGATTGTTGGTGACGAACTATTATCACCGATACATGGGCGAGTACAAGGTGACAGAGGCTCATGTTGCGACACTCCTGGTCTTTATGGTGAGTAAAAACCCCGCTCTTTTGTCACATTTTGAAAAAAACTATAAGTCTCTTCAAACCAAGCAGGCTCAAACAATACTTTCCAAACTCAAAGGATGCGTCTACGGCACGCCCGTGAAGGGGCCTGTCAAAGTGTCTGATGATTTTGATGAGTCTGAGTTTCTGGCTCCTTTGGTCGATGACGACCGTTTCCTGCCCATGATGACAGAGATACAGGATGTCGGGGGCCTTGTAAATGTTATTTTGGTTGCCCAATACCTGAACGACAAGTTGGATCCTGAAAACAGGATAGCCAAGATTGCCGCGCTCAACTACAACCATTTGCCTTCCGGGAAAGTCAAGGATATAAAGGCTGTATTGGCTCTTTACGATTATTATTTTTGGGGCAGATACGACGAGGAGGCAGCCAGCTGGGATGTGCTTCACAGCTATCTTCTGGCAGGTGCAAAGGCTTTGTATGACGGCGACTATGCCAAGGCTTTCGGCAAGATGGTTCTGGCAGTCCGCGAGTCGAACAAGATTCAAGGGTCGCAAATCAAGGGGCACTTCTACCAGTTGCATAACAACTACCTGCTTGTCCTGGCCTATTATTTGCACAAGCCCGATAACGGCAAGAAGCTGGCTGCCTTGCTCAAAAAAAACAGTTTTACAGAAGATTACACATACTCGCCGGTCGTGTGGCTGGCGCGCTATTTCTCATCGGGCAATCTGTTGTCAGGTGTGGGGCTGGAAAGCTATCTGAAGGGCAGCAAATATACCATCCGATACAAGGCGGAACAGTACATTGCGCTGATAGTTGCCCGCTTCCTGCATGCCGATGTTCAATGGCCGGAGGCTTTGCCGACAGTGCCCAATATGTATCTGCTACGTCACGAACTCTCTCCGTGGATTAACATAGGTGACGCGGAAAAAAAGAAAATGCGAGATGCATTCGGAGGGGAGCCGTTGCTGTCGCGTATCCGTTTCAAGCAGAAGTGGGAGCTGTTGCTCGACGAGCTGACTCCCGATTCGGAGCAGCCTCAGAGGGAAGAGAAACGGCAGGCACGTGTCTTCTATCGTATTCTGGATTACGGCAGTGTGGAGGTACGCGAACAGACAATCCTGAAGTCGGGCGCTTGGAGTGCGGGCAAACGCATGGCTATGAGCCGTTTCATGGAGGGGACAGACATTATGGACGATGTCGACCGTAAGATTGCGAGCGCTGCCAGCATGTGGGACTACGATTTGAGCCTTGAGCAAGTACTGCCGTACCTTGTCGGTTCCGACCGCGTTTTCACGGGCAGTTATGCTCCCTTTACGCCGGTCACCGTCGTCGAGGAAAAGCCTTTCCTGGTGATAGAGCGTACCAAGTCGGGGTTTCTCTTGAAATCGAACGTGGACAGGAACAGACTGGAAGACTCGTGTGTCTACCGCAAGGAGAGCGACACCTTCTATGCTGTCATCAAAATGACCAACCGCCAGAAGACGTACTATTCGAAGCTGCTCTCCATCGGCACCTTTCCATTGGAAGCCGAACAGCAGTTGCGCGAGTTCCTTCCCAAAGTCAGCGACATCGTCGAGGTTCACAGCGACTTGGTAGAGGGAGGCTCGACGCTTCAGCACCGCGACGGCTCTCCGTTGTTGTGTCTGCAGGTGCTGCCACAGGATGGCATGCCTAACCACTACGTTATATGGTGCATGGCACGCCCTCTGACCGAGGGTACGACGCTGATGGAAGCCGGACGGGGAATGAATCCCTGTGTCGCCGAACAGGAGGGCGTGCGCTATCAGGTGACCCGCGACATCAAAGGCGAGCGCGCCAACCTCGAGCTGCTGCGCACCTTTTTAGCTGACAGCAGCACGGCAGAAATCGATGCCGACGAAATCTTCGCCGACAGGACTCCTGCGCTACTGGACACCACAGGTCTGCTCATCCTTATCGACTTTGTGCGACAGCAGCCCGACCGTTTCTTCATGGAATGGCCCGAAGGCGGCAAGCTGAACCTCAAAACGGCGCAACCCTCCGAGTGGAACATCTCTCTCCGCTCGAAGAACGGATGGTTCGAAGTTGAGGGCGAGATTCCTATCGACGACGAGACGGTCCTCACTGTCGGGCAGCTGCTCCAACTCGTCGCCGAGAGCCCGCGTGATGGCTTCGTAAGGCTGGGCGACGGCGACTACCTTGCCTTGAGCGACCGTCTGCGTAAGCAGCTCTCACGCCTTGAGAGCCTCACGGTCAGCAACCGCGGAAAGCTGCAGGTCTCCGAGTTCCATGCCTCGCTCCTGGGTAGCGCCCTCAGCGGCGAAATCGAGATAAAACATGACAAGCGCATCGACCAGCTCCAGAAAAAGATTCAGAAAAGCATGGCACAGGACCCAGAGGTTCCCCCGATGTTGAAGGCTGAACTGCGCGACTATCAGACTGATGGCTACCAGTGGATGACTCGCATGACAGGTTGGGGGGCGGGTGTCTGCCTGGCCGACGATATGGGTCTGGGCAAGACCGTGCAGACCATAGCTTTCATGCTCCACACCGCCGACCAGGGTCCTGCCCTTGTGGCCGCTCCGGCATCCGTCGTCCTCAACTGGCAGCGCGAACTGCGTCGGTTTGCCCCCTCCCTCAACGTCGGGGTCCTCAATGCCGCCGCTGACCGCAAAGGCATTGTTGAACAGGCCTCCGCCGGCGATGTCGTGCTGACAACCTACGGTCTCTTCGTCACCGAGGATGAACTGCTCTGCGCCAAAGAGTGGAACACGGTCTGCCTCGACGAGGCCCATGTCATCAAGAACCGTCAAACCAAGACATCGTCGGCGGTGATGCGTCTGCGGGCCACCCACCGTATCATCCTGACGGGTACGCCGGTACAGAACCATCTCGGCGAGTTGTGGAATCTCTTTCAGTTCGCCAACCCCGGGCTGCTTGGCAGCCACGAGCAGTTCCGCCAGAAGTACATCATCCCTATCGAACAACAGGAGAACAAGGAACGTTCGCAGCAGCTCAAGCGTATCGTAGGTCCCTTCATGCTACGCCGCACCAAGCAGGAGGTGATAGAGGAACTTCCCGACAAGACAGAGGTCAACCTCCCTGTCGAGCTCAGCGACGACGAGCTGGCCGTCTATGAGGTTATCCGTCGTAGGGCCAAGGAGATGCTGGAAGAGGACTCGTCTGCTTCGGGTGTCAGCGTCAACACGTTGGCGGAGATTACACGACTGCGTCAGGCCGCCTGTTCCGCCGAGCTGGTCGAGAAAGGGTGGAAAGGCGAATGCTCCAAGCTCAATGCCCTCGGCGACCTGCTTCAGGAGATTGTCGACGGTGGCAACGCCGTCCTGGTCTTCAGTCAGTTCACCTCGTTCCTGTCGCTGGTTCGCCAGCGGCTGGACAAGCAGAACAGGTCATATCTATACCTTGACGGGGCAGTGCCAGTGCGTCAGCGCGACCAGCTGGTGCAGCAGTTCCAGAGGGGGCAGTGTCCCATATTCCTTATCAGCCTGAAGGCCGGCGGCTTGGGACTGAACCTTACGGGTGCAAACTACGTGATTCATCTCGACCCCTGGTGGAATCCAGCCATCGAGCAGCAGGCCACCGACCGAGCCTACCGCATCGGCCAGCGCCAGAATGTCACGGTCTATCACCTTATCTCGCAGCACACCATCGAAGAGAAAATCCTGCGACTGCACCAGACCAAGCGCAACCTCGCCGACGCCATGCTCGAAGGCACCAACGAAAGCCACAAGCTGACCAGCGCAGAGCTCCTCGCCATGATCGACGGCGACGCGTGAGCTCATCTCAGCCCCACATGCGATGCAGTGCCGTCATGAGTATCCGCCTCATGCATGTAGTTTCGGTAGTTCCCAAGAATCTGCTCAATGTGAATTACTTCCGGACATGTATCCCAGGTTACACCGCCCAATATTTTTGGTACGCGGGCGCCCCCGCCCGCGGTCTCTTCCGCAGGCGGGGCAAAAGTTTCACTGGAGCTTTTGCGCACGCGTACCATCAAATTCCATCTGCATTTGTCCTGATCAGATGATTTCCCACATTTGTCGCAAACATTGCCCTGTTCTGCGGCAGGCGGGCTTAACGAGCCAAAGGGCAAAAATATGGTTTTTATTATCTTTGTGCTTTTTGCGGATAATCATATTCCAAAAAAGGAAATTCCAAACAACTTTTCTGTTGTTTTGAAAAAAATGTGTATTTTTGCAGCGTCAAATCGGCTACCCTTTTGACGGGGCAAGTGGGTGGGCATGATGCCGTCCCGAGCCCCGGACAGAGGGTGAAAGTGTTTGACAGGACATAATTGAAAAGACGCTGAAACAGCGTTTGGTCTGCGGCTCATAAGAACTTCGCAACTTCTAATCATCAACCGCAAGATAAGACAATGACCAGCGCCTATTGGTGTGGAATATACTGCTGTAATGTATATTTTCACGGCGTGGGCTCGGCATTGTTTATCCTCGGTTGATGGGCAATGCGAAGGCCTTTACGTGCGGGATAAACGATGAGTTTGATACCCGCGCTCTTTTTCTACCATGTTTGAAACACGCTGTCTCCAGCGTCCGGGTATCCGCCAGGGGCAGACGCTTAATTGTTGGCATTATGCTACAGTTTAAAGTCAATGTCTCGGCACTCTGTGAGACCGGCGGACGCAAAAGCAACCAGGACAGCATCTATTTGAGCTGCGGGGATTCCATGCGCAAAGGGTCTGCTGCCGACCATACAGCCTATTCTGTCGATAATTATTGCCTTCCTCCAGAGGGTACTGTTCTTGTGGTCGCCGACGGCATGGGAGGCATGAATGTCGGAGAGGTTGCCTCGCGGCTGATTGTCGAGACCATCGGCCAAGAGGTGAAGTCCCTTCAAGGGGAAACGCTCAACGACGCAGAGAAGGCATCCGAAATTGCCCGCTGTGCCATATTGGATTCCGACACTGCTATCAAACATTACGTTGCCGAGCATCCCGAAGCCAAAGGCACGGGCAGCACCGTGGTGATGCTTTGGCTGCTTGGCAACAAGGCTATTGTCGCCTGGTGCGGCGACAGCCGCTGCTATCGCTACAACCCTCGTCGTGGTCTGGAGCAGCTAAGCCACGACCACTCCTACGTGCAGCAGCTGGTCGACGAGGGCAAGCTGGCCCCCGAATTCGCCTTTGGCCACGACCAGAGCAACATCATCACCCGATGCCTCAGCGACGAGCCGCAACCCGCCGAGCCGGATGTGAAAGTTGTGGATGTCTACTGTGACGACATGTTCTTGCTTTGCAGCGACGGCCTTTGTGGCCTGTTGCCCGACGAGGTGACCGGACAGCTGCTCAAGGATGCAGGCGGCAACCCCCGCCGGGCATTGGCGAGCTGCTGGCGACGCGGCACCGCCGAAGGCTGGAACGACAACGTCTCCATCATCCTGGCATCGGTCGACGGCACCGAAAACGTGGCTCCGGAGCGCAAGGTCGAGCCTTTGTCTACCAATCAGTCGGACACCATGGCCACTGTCGAGATAGACAACCCAATAGAGGATGACGATGCCGCTGATGGCAAGGGAACACCGTCGGCTAATGGTGCCTTTCTCAAAAACAAAAAAACGAGA
This sequence comes from Bacteroidales bacterium, assembly GCA_017448905.1. Classification (GTDB taxonomy): domain Bacteria; phylum Bacteroidota; class Bacteroidia; order Bacteroidales; family P3; genus Colimorpha. Next base: position 8,910 of record JAFSKP010000067.1, read on the forward strand.
TGGACTCTCGGAATACTGATAATCGTCATCGCCGTTTTTGCAGTGTTTTTCTGCTCTCTCAAATCTTGATTCAAAAATAATAATCCAAAATAATGGAAACAGTAACCAAAGAGATACATGCCTTCGAGGAAGGCGACATCTTCGACAAACGCTACCGGCTTGTGAAAAGGGCCGGTTCGGGCGGTTTCGCCGATGTGTGGATGGTCGAGGATACGCTGCGAAACAACAGGGTCATGGCCCTGAAGATATACACCCGTCTCGACGAGGAGGGCATCAAGGAGATGTCGGAGGAGTACGACGAGACAGAGGATATCCGTCATCCCAACCTGCTCACGGGCAACCATTTCGGTGCCATGGGCAACATACCCTATCTGGAGATGAAGTATTGCGACGGCGGCAACCTGCTGAAGAAGGCCGGAAAGATGTCTCCCGACGAGCTGCGCCGCATGCTGCGCGACATCGCCGGCGGTCTGGCATACCTGCACCGCGAGGGGCTTGTGCATCAGGACATCAAGCCCGAGAATATACTGTACGACACCAAAGGCCGTCGCTACATGCTTGCCGACTTCGGCATCAGCGGCAAGAGCCGCTCCCGTCTGAGCAAGAGCGTCAACAAGGCCAACATGACCCTCTCGATGACCGAGTCGTATGCCCCGCCCGAGAAGTTCAGCGGCAACCTTGAAGATCTGGAGCCCGACACCAAGAGCGACATTTTCTCTCTGGGCATGACGCTCTTCGAACTCGTGGTCGGCAAGCTGCCCTTCGAGCCGCCCATGGCTGCGGGTCGCGAGATGCTCTACAGCCAAGGGCGTCTGCAGCTCGACTATGGCAAGATTGCCGACCCGCAGCTGCGACGCATCGTGGAGCTCTGCACCAGATACGACAAACGGGACCGTCTCACTGCCGAGGAGATACTCCTGCTCCTCGACGGCAAGGAACTGCCACCGAAAGAAAAGCCGACGGTGAAACCGCCCACCGTCAAGGTCAAGGTTGACGACGGTGCCGGCACCAGACGCGAGTACAGGCCCACTCCCCCGACGCCTCCCAAGCCGCCGAAACCTGCTCCCACCCCCAACCGCAACTGGCTGTATGTTGCGGTGGCTGTCGCCGCGGTCGTTGTCGCCGTGGTGCTGGTGCCAAGGTTCCTGCGCAGTGGCGGTGACGCAACAGGACCTGCCGACACGGCGATGGTGAGCGACTTCGACACCCGCTATGGCGAATGGACCGGCGCGGTGGCGGGCGGTAAGCCTGCGGGCAAAGGCGTTCTCACATACTACAGCGACGACAAGGACGGACGCGCGAAGTATGAGGGCAATATGCATGACGGCAAACGCGTGGATACGGATGCCAAGCTGACATACAAGAACGGCAACTCCTTCCGTGGCTCCTTTGTTGACGACAAGTTAGGCAACGGACGCCTGACGCTGAAGAGCGACGGCCTCTATTTCACCGGCGACTTCAGAAATGACCAGCCCTACAACGGTACCTGGTTTTGGAACGACGGCACGGTCTATTCCGAGGTCGTCAACGGAGTAGAAAAATAATGGTTGAATCATAAGGATAAAAGGCAATGAAGATGAGAAAGATTATTGTTTTGGCATTGACGTTCCTGATTGTTGCACTGCTACAGGGACAGGATATCAAGAAGAAGTGCAAGACCTGCGGCAAGCCGTTGAAAGAGTGTGAGTACAGAGGAAAACATTCGCAGCAACAACAACAGACAACGCCCGCATCAGCACCAAAACCCAAAGAAGGATCCATCTACATCAGCAGCAACCCTTCAGGTGCCGTGGTGAAGCTTGACGGCACATATAAAGGTGAGACGCCGTTGACCGTAGAGAAACAGAAAGTCGGCAGTCACACTGTCACCTTCAGCAAGGAAGGCTACGAGTCGGTTACCAAGACTGTCAGCGTGACAGCCGGCAAGAAGGCTGAATGCAATGCCACGCTGAAAAAGAAAGCGTCGCAGCAACAGACTAATACGGGAACGTCGTCAAACACCACATCCACGCAGAAGAAAGTCCGCGTGGACGGCAACGACCTCGTTTTCACCTGCGACGGCACGGAGTACCGCTACAAGATGGTATATGTCGGCGGCGGCAGTTACACCATGGGCTGCACCAGTGAACAAGGCAGTGACTGCTTCAGTGACGAAAAGCCGGCTCATGCAGTCTCGGTCAGTGGTTTCTACATGGGACAGACCGAGGTGACGCAGGCCTTATGGAAGGCGGTGATGGGCAACAATCCAAGCAACTGGAAAGGGAACACGCTGCCGGTGGAGAGTGTGTCGTACAGCGACTGCCAGGATTTCATCAACAAGTTGAACAGCATGACTGGCAAAACTTTCCGGCTCCCTACAGAGGAAGAATGGGAGTTTGCCGCCCGCGGCGGCAACAGCAGTTGGGGGTACAAGTACAGTGGGAGTGACAATTTGGGTTCGGTGGCTTGGTACGACGGCAACAGTGGCAGCAAGACGCACCCCGTGGCACAGAAGCAAGCCAACGAGTTAGGTCTGTACGACATGAGCGGCAACGTGTGGGAATGGTGCAGCAGCCTGTGGTGCAGTGACTACAACAGCAGTCGGTCGGGCTCCTTCCGCGTCTACCGGGGTGGCAGCTGGTTCAACTTCGCCAGGGGCTGCCGCGTGTCGTACCGCAGCGACGACGACCCGTCGGACCGCAACTGCAACCTCGGTTTCCGCTTGGCCCGCTAGTTCACCATGGTGTCTGCTGAGCTAAAAAGGGAGAAGAAAAGAAAGAAAACAGATAAGGACTTTTTGCTGAGTGTGTCGAGCGCGGCGTGCGGAGCCGCCGCAGCAAGACACACGAAGGAACGTGAAGTAAAAAATGAGTAGGAATCCCAAACTGACACTTAATTCGCGCGACGAGCTGCTGGTGATAGACCTGGAGCGGGTGGCATACCTGCAGGCCGACGGAAACTATACGCATATTTGCCACATGGCGGGTGACAGGCTGACCGTGTCGCTTGGGTTGGCCAAGATGGAAGCCATGCTGGCTGGCACCTATCCTGCCGGCTCACACAGCCCCTTCTACCGTCTTGGCCGCAGCCTGATTATCAATCAACGCTACCTGCAGAGCATCTCGCTGCCACGGCAGAAGCTGGTGCTTGCCGACGGCGACGGGCACCGGCATGAGCTCACACTCCACAAGGCGGTGCTTAAAGAATACAAAGACTTGATTACGAATAAAAAGCAAAAACTATGAAAAAAGAATATATCATTGGCCGTGAGGGTGACCAGAAGTTTGAGATCGACGACCATAAGTTCAGTGCCGTCAGCCGCCGTCATGCGAAGCTTACGGTCGACGAGGAGTCGAACGAATGGCGTCTGAGCGACGAGGGCTCTGCCAACGGCACCTACATTGTCGACAGCAGGGGCGACCTCGTGCAGGTGACCGGCGAGGTGGCAATCTCACCCACCACACGCATCAGCCTTGGAGGCAAGCGCTACAACGCGCTCACCATCGTGGCCCACACTGTGGTGGACGGCGGCAGCACCTTCGCACCCGACTTCGACGAACTTGAGCACCGCCTTGCCGACCTGAAACGGAGAATGACAAAGAAAAGAAACAACCTGAAATGGCGGCGCATCATCCTGGCACTGCTGCCAATAGTATGCCTTGTCATCCCGGGGCTTGGCATGGAGGCGCGTTTCATAAGCATCTCGGCGGCATCGCTGCTCAACGCCGTGCTGGGCAGCATGGACGACCCAACCACGCTGGCCGAGGAGCGCAGCCGCACCATCGTCTGCCCCAAGTGCGGGCGGGCCCTGTCGGACAAGGACGTGGAACGCCACAGCTGCCCCTGCGGCGCACATTAACGGTAGTTGAAATTAAAAGTTAAGAGTTAATAGTTATTCCTCGCTCAAAAAACAATAATATCTTTTTTTATACTGTAATAATGGGAAAGAAATTTTTAGTTTTCATAATGGCAATCCTTGCATTTTCATTGACACAAGGACAACAGGTGGAATCGAAGAAATGCCGAGCTTGTGGCAAGCCGCTGAAAGAGTGTCCGCACCATGGACTGCATCCTCAGCAGCAGGACAACAATGGTACATCGCAGCAGAAGCCGCCGACGAAGCCTACAGCAAAGGAAGGCTCAATCTATATCAGCAGCACTCCCTCTGGAGCAGTGGTGAAGCTGGACGGTCAGTATATGGGCGAGACACCGCTGACCGTCGGAAAGCAGAACACCGGAAGCCACACTGTGACCTTCAGCAAGGAAGGCTACGAGTCGGTTACCAAGACTGTCAGCGTGACTGCGGGCAAGAAGGCCGAATGCACTGTCACACTGAAAAAGAAAGCCTCGCAACAACAACAGTCTGCGCAGCAGCAGACAGGACAATCATCATCGTTGGCTTCCACGCAGACATTCACTGCAAATGGTGTGTCGTTCAAGATGATCAAAGTTGAAGGCGGCAGCACCGGAACTTTCTACATTGGTGAGACGGAGGTGACGCAGGCGTTGTGGCAGGCTGTGATGGGTAGTAACCCCTCAAGTTTCAAGGGGTCGAACCGCCCGGTGGAGAAAGTAAGCTGGGACGACTGCAAGGAGTTCATCCGCAAACTCAATGCTCTGACGGGTCAGACATTCCGTTTGCCCAAAGAGGCAGAGTGGGAGTATGCTGCCAAGGGAGGCAACAAGAGCAGGGGATACACATACAGCGGGTGTAATAGTGAAGACGAGTTGGAACTATACGCTTGGTATGATAAAAATGCATACTATTGCGGTTCCAGTAGTGGTAACAGCAGTCACCCTGATTATGGAACACATAGTGTTAAAACACGCAGGGCAAATGAACTGGGCATTTATGACATGAGCGGTAATGTGTGGGAATGGTGTGAGGACTTGTATAGTTCCTCGGGCTCCTACCGCGTCAACCGGGGTGGCAGCTGGTTCGACGGCGCCAGGTTCTGCCGCGTGTCGGGCCGCAACTACATCGACCCGTCTTACCGCATCTACGACCTCGGTTTCCGCTTGGCCCGCTAGTTCACCATAGACTCTGCTGAGCAAAAAAGTGAGGGAAAGAAAGGAGAAAGAAAAAAAAGCAAGGATGACTCGGGCAAGGTGGGGCGAAGCGGCGTGCGGGACGCCGCCGCGGAGAGCCACCGAGCCCGCACAGAAAAGACAGAACAGGAAAATGCAACAGAAAGTATTCACGGTGCCGATGCTCGGTGGCGAGGAAGCCAACGAGGAGTTGAACCGCTACCTGCGTGGGCAGCATGTGGTGGCTATAGACAAGGAATTCTGCATCGTAGGCAATGCGGGTTACTGGACATTCTGCGTCACTGTGGCAGACGGCCCTGCACGGCCTGCGGCCGCGCAGGGCGAACGAAGAGAGAAGGTGGACTATCGAGAGGTGCTCGACGAGCGCTCGTTTGCTGTTTTCGCGCGGTTGCGCAATATCAGGAAACAGATGGCCGCGGAGGCGGCTGTTCCTGCATATGCTATCTTCACCGATGCAGAACTTGCGGATATCGCCCAGTTGGAAACACTCGACGAGGCATCGCTCGGACAGTTGCAGGGAATAGGGACAAAGCGCGTGGAGAAATATGGTCGCGAGATGCTGCAACGGTATTATACGGAGGGCCAGATGACATGAAACGAGTGGGGCATATCATGGAGCAAGCGGCCTCGCTGGACAACCTGATGCTGGCCTTCTACAAGGCGCAGCGGGGCAAGGTGTGCAAGGCCGAGGTGAAATCTTTCCGCTGCCATTGGCAGGAGAACCTGCAGGAGTTGCGACGCCAGATGCTGGAGGGGAAAGTGGATGTGGGCTGCTACCACACCTTTACCATCTACGACCCCAAGCAACGGCAGATATGTGCCGCTGCCTTTGGTGAACGTGTGCTCCATCACGCCCTGATGCAGGTATGCCACCCAGTCTTTGAACGCCACCTGATCTGTCACACCTATGCCACACGTCTCGGCAAGGGCACCTATGCCGCACTCGACTATGCCCGCCAGCTCAGCAGAGGCCGCCGGAGGCGGCATGGTGAACAGGCTTTCGTCCAGCTTCTGCCATAGGCAGAACGAAACGAACGGCTTCGTGCCGTCATGCAAGGGCGACGATGGTAGTCCAACGTGGATGCGTGGATCGAAGTCTTTGCCTTTGCTTTACTGAAAAAATGAATACAAAACAATACCACCATGAAACGTACATTAATCATTTTGACTGCTCTGCTGCTGATGGCGGGCTACGCGACGGCCGGACGCACTTTCGTGCTTGTGGCCGGAGTATCGAACTACCAGAATTCGTCGGCCGACTTGCCGACAACCACCAACGATGCCAAACGCGTCGCCAAGGTGTGGCAGAAACACTCGAAGGATGTGTCGCTCATCACCAGCCGCTACGCCACGCACGAAAAGCTGCTCTCCAAGCTGAAGGAGATAGCTTCGGCGGCAGGCGAGGACGACCGCATCGTCTTCTTCTTCAGCGGCCACGGCAACACGGGTGCCGTAATCACCTACGACATGAAGCCTCTCCGCTATACGGAGATAATAGATGTGCTTTCAACTTCCAAGGCCGTCGTCAAGATGGTGTTTATCGACGCCTGCAAGGCCGGTAGCGCCACCACACTTGGTGAGAGTGAACTATGGCGCGAGAAGCTGAAAACGGGCAACATCGTCTTCATGCTGGCAAGCCGCGCCGAGGAGGTGTCGGTGGCCGACAACTTCCTCACGGCGGGATGGTTCTCCCATGCCTACCTCAAGGGCATTGAGGGCCTTGCCGATGCCAACAAAGACCGCAGTATCACCGTCATGGAACTCTTCACATACATCTACAACGACGTCACCAAAAGATCCAAAAATGCCCAACATCCGCAGCTGATAGCCACAAAAGAGCATCAGAACGACGCTGTTTTGACCTGGTAGTTGGCACGGGCAATGGCAGGGGTTCGTCAGAGAAGAAGAGGGGTTCGTCAAGTATGGTTTTCTGAATGTTGTGGAAACGAAAAATCGATCTACCTTTGCACCATAAAGAAACCCAAAAAACATTGCAATTATGGAAACTACAGAAATCAACCTCAACCAGGAGCCCCAGGGCAAGAAAGAAACCGAGAAAATCAACGTCAGCAACAACACGGAGAACTACAGCGAGACTGTGGCCTCGAGTGTGGCTGCTAACCTGGACGCCGTTGAACAGACAGAACTCAAGAAAAAGAACATGGGCGGTGTGGCCCGTATGGCGGCGGCAGCTGTGGGCGGCGCCGTGCTGGGCGGCGGAGCGGCAATAGCCGCCAATGCACCGGACGGCGGAGAGGACGAAGGTGATGCCGGGCAAACGGAGATATCCGAGCCGACACAGAAACCGACTCCGACACCCACTCCCGAGCCGACACCAGATCCCACTCCCGAGCCGACACCAGATCCCACTCCCGAGCCGACACCAGATCCCACTCCCGAACCCGAGCACACTCCGGCCCCCGAACCGGAAAACGTTGTCCATATCGATGAAGTCCTGCTGGATCCCGACGACCTGGACGGCGACAGAATCATGAACATCGAAGGCACCGGCAAAGTCGAAATAGAAGGCGTGGAATTCAACACAGCCACCGTAACTGATGAGGCCGGCAACACCTACTATATGGTGGATGTCGACGGCGAGGTGGACGATCCCAACGCGACATACGACATCATCGTCGATGCCGAGACCGGCGATATGGCCCTTCTGCCCACCGACATCAGCGTCAGTGATGCCCAGTTGATGGCCGACAACGGCATAGCCTACACCAACCCTGTGGCCGGCGACAGCAACAATGTGGCTCACGACGAGATGCTCGCCGACGTCTACGACCCCTCGCAGTCCGACAGCGAGGATGGTTTTGTGCCCGAGGAGCAGTACGACCCGCTCGCAGACCCGGGAACGGGTGTCGACATCTTTGACCCTCTGTCATAACTACAGTAATTCTCTATAATCATGGAAAATAGCATCATAAAAATAAAGTGTCCCCACTGCCAGATGCCACTGGCATTCCGCAAACCTGGACAGGGAGCAGGAGTGAGCCTGACATGCCCCAAGTGCAAGAACTCCTTAAAGGTTAAAATCAGCGAAAAAGCTATACGCTTGGCCAGCAAGGGGGAAGGACGGACTTTACCCGCCAGACTTTTCCTGATAAGCGGACCGCAGATGAAACAGGATGTGTTTCAGCTCAGAGAGGGGAACAACATCATAGGACGAGAGGACGCTGACACCATTCAGGATATTGCTATCAAGGGCGACGCCACAATCAGCCGCCGTTCGGCAAACATAGAGGTAGTTCTTTCCAATAATGGAATGTATTCATACAGAATCAGTGTTTTAAATGCGAAAAATCCCATCTATGTTAACGGAACGCCACTGCAAAACGGCAAAAGCATGAGCCTGAATCTTGGCGATATCCTACAGTTTGGCAACACCAAGATGGTGCTAAAAAGCTGATAAGTGATTAGTGAAAAGTGAATAGTGATTGGGAAATGAATTATTGACTCTATGAAGAATAATCAAAATGTATAATGATTTTGGATAGACACATGTGGTTTTAACAGACTAAAATAAAACTGAATATGAAGAGAATTTTTTTGACAATAATCTCATTGACAATAGCGGGTCTCTGTGCCAACGGCCAGACCGCTGACACAGCGAACAGCGTCGTGAAATGTGCGCAGGCTGGCAACGACACCTGCCAGAACCGGCTGGGGAAATGGCTCTATGAGGGCAGCCATGGCTATCAGAAAGACCCGGCCAAGGCTGCCCAATGGTGGCTGCAGGCCGCCAAGCAGAACAACAGCGAAGCCACTGCCAACCTCGGCTTTTGCTACATGTATGGCACGGGCGTGGATAGGGACAGCAGTACGGCATTGCGCCTTTTCGAGAAAGCCATAAAGATGGGCAACAAGCATGTCATCGGCATCCACGACTCGCTGGCACGCCGTGGGACGGTGTTCAGCGCCATGCTGCTGGCACACTGCCATAGGGTGGCCATCGGCGTGGAACGCAACGAAAGGACCGCTGTGCGCTACTACCTGATGGCTGCCGCCAAAGGCAATGTGGAGGCCATGCGTGAAGCTGCCATCCTGAAACGCAGTGCCAAAGAGGACAGGGAGGCTCTGGACCTCTTCCGCAAGGCTATGGAGAAAGGTGATGTGGTCGCCACGTACTATTATGGCAAGATGCTCTGTGAGGGACGCGGGGCAGCCAAGGATGCCTCGAAAGGTGTCGCCTGCCTCAGCAGGGCTGCCGAGAAGGACTACCCGGCTGCCCAGTATGAACTGGCCAACGCCTATGCCAACGGCACAGGGGTAAGAGCCGACGAGGCACAGGCTTTCCGCTGGTACACACAAGCCGCCATGGGCGGCAACCGTGCGGCCTGGTGGGAGAGGGCAGAAAGGCTCCGCTTGGGCAAGGGCGTGGCTATGGACTATGAGTCCGCTCTGGAATGCTACACCAAGGCATACGGCATGGGCTACAACAACAAGCTCAAGGCTCTGCTCGCGGGCGACAACCAGGAATGGAAAGAGACCCCTTTCATGCAATATCTGCACGCAGTACGGCTGCTGGAAGTGGATAACGACCCCAATGCCGCAAAGGCGGAGTTCGCCAAACTGTCGAAACAGATGCCCGCCGCAAAGACCATGGAGGCCGTCTGCATGCTACACCCGGCATTCAAGAAGGCAAACGTAAAAAAGGCCGTCAAGGAACTACAGAAACGGGCTGCCACCGACCAGCGTGCAGCCTTTGAGTTAGCCATGCTTCAGATTGCCGGGAATGGCGTAGAGAAGGATGTGGCAAAGGCAGAGAAAACGCTTAACACCATGGCCGGCAATGGCTACTGGCGTGCGGTGAACTATTTGGCCGACTGCTACTACGAGGGTTGCAATGTCGCCAAGAACAAGGATAAGGCCATCCTGCTCTACCTCCGTGCCGAGCGGCAGCAGTGCCTGACCACAGGGGGAGCCACACGGCTGGCACAGGCATTCCGCAATGGCGAAGGCATGAAAGCCGACACCGGGCGTGCTGAAAAACTTGAGAAATACAAAGCCACAGAATCCAAGGCGCTTCTTGAGCTGGTGAAGAAGTGATGCTTTCACCCCGAAAGTTGGGGAAAACAGGGTTGATTCTTCATGTCTTTGAGCTAATAAAACGTGCAGTGGCGTCTTCTGATTGGACAGGCAAAGGAGGACGAAGTGGAGAGTGTGGCCACCACGAGTTTCTTGACGAAATACAATATCGGCAGCGCAACGAATGCCCGCCGCGCGGTACAGTCGTTGGCAGACAAGGAGCTGGTTTTGGAGAACCGCACTGTTGATGGAAAAACTTCAAGCTCCTATCGGAATGAAAGAGGGAGTCGAGGCGGGCAGGAAATATGAATACGATATGAGGTAGATTTACAAGATTCCGCGTGTTTATGAGCAGGAGAAATAATGATTATCAGTGGTTGCCAACTTGTACTTTCCTGTAGGAACCGGTTGTGGAAAGGATCGCTATGTGGTATGATTTGCCTGTTTTTTTCCGGCGATGCCGTCCTCTGGCATGTGTCTGCTCCTTTTATTCGAGAAAGTTTTTTTGTCATTTGAAAAATTTTCAGTATTTTTGCAAAATCAAAAATAACTATTGAAAAGTGTGTCAATAATACACTTTTCCATAATAAAATATGCAAAATGACTATAAAAAGAGACATTGAAGGACAGCTTGTCGGATGGAAAAATGACCGAAACAGGAAGCCATTGTTGCTCCAAGGAGCACGACAGATAGGGAAAACCTGGGTAATGAAAAACTTTGGCAAAGAATATTATCGCTACTGTGCGTTGTTCGATTTTGACAGGATGCCAGAACTCAAAGATGTCTTCAAAACCACAAAACAACCGCAGCGCTTATTGAAGGAGCTGTCCGCATATAGTTCTGTACCTCTGTTGCCTAATGACACATTGATTGTTTTTGATGAGATACAAGAATGTGAAGAGGCTCTGAACTGCCTTAAATACTTCTATGAAGATGCACCAGAATATCATGTTATGGCCGCAGGTTCGTTGTTGGGAGTTGCCGTAAGACACCGAAGTATGACGGTGCCTGTTGGGAAGGTCAGGATGATGCACATGTATCCGATAACATTTGCCGAATATCTCAGAGTGGCAGATAATGAGGTTTTCGGCTTTATCGACAACTTGCAAGAAATAGGGCATCTCCCTACTTTGATTCTGAACAAGTTGCTGGTGGAATATCGCAGGTATCAAATATGTGGTGGTATGCCTGAAGCCACGGTAGCATTGCTTTCAGAATCCGGAATGTCAGAGGTGGATGATATTTTGCAGGACATTTTGGATCTCTATGAACTGGACTTTTCAAAATATGCAGCTCCCAGGGAAATACCTCGCATACGGTCAATATGGCATTCACTTCCAACCCAGTTGTCCAAGGAAAACAGAAAATTTGTCTATCGTGTGGTCAGTGATGGTGCCCGCTCCAAAGATTACGAAGACGCATTGCTATGGCTCAAAGATGCGGGGATGATATATCAAATACAGAACATCAGCAAACCGGGCATTCCTCTCAGTGCATATTCGGAAAGCAATTATTTCAAGGTGTATGCTTGTGATTGCGGACTGTTGCGTCGCATGGCGAGAGTCGGCAGTGATGTCATTATGAACAACAATTCTGGTTATACGGAATTCAAAGGTGCCATGGCAGAGAATGTTGTGTTACAAAGTCTTGTGGCAATAAAAGGCATGGATGTTCCTTTTTACTGGACATCTGGCAATACCGCAGAGGTTGAATTCGTAATACAACAAAATGATGAGATCATACCCATAGAGGTGAAGGCGGACAGGAATATCATCGGCAGAAGTCTGACTATCTACGATAACAAATACCAACCGAGACACCGCATACGTTTCTCCACCAACAACCTGCAGAGCAATGGTAACCTGTTGAGCATGCCTTCACCCATGGCAGGCTGGTTGGGTAGATTCCTTGCAATGATGCCGTGACTTGTTTTTCTTTTCTAGTTGTAAAAAAACAATAAGAATCGAAAAAAAGTGTATTGTAGAGGCAGAATAATTCACTGACAGGGTGAATGAGGTGGCCTACATCAAAGAGTTTATGAAGAGCGCCAATCACTTGGTTATAATCAGTCCCCGTCGTTTTGGGAAAAGCAGCGTAGTTGCGAAATCCGTAAATGAAAGTCGCCGCAAGCACATCATTGTGAACTTGCAGCAGGTTATGTCCTTAACGGACAATAACCCGATTTGCAGTCAAGTGCTCTTCTTCTCCCGTCGGCTAGGCATGGTGTATTGAGCGTGTGGCTATTCCTCTTCGCGTTGTAGGGTGACGTTAAGTGTCTTGGTTGCGGTTCCTTCGTACCAGTGGCCGTCGCCTCCAACCAGGTCTGAACGCTGGAAGGTCACGGGGATGGTGTCGTTTTTGAAAGAGCCGCCCACGGTGCTGTCAATGTCGGTGAAAGTGACGTGGGCGGTGTATGGCATACTTGGAAAGCCACCGACGTGCAGGTCGTAATTCCCATTGGTGTCGGTAGTTCTGTGCGCGCCGTTCATGCCAGTCTGTATGCCGGGGATGGGGTTCCCGTCGGGGTCGGTGACAATGCCTTTGACGTGGAAATCGGCGCTTGGGCAGCCATACTCTACGACAGACTCGAAGTATTTGGTGCATCCGGAGAAGTTCAGTCCCAAGAGTCCAGCCAGGGCAGTGTATAGCCAGTTCTTCAGTTTCAGATATTTGATTTTCATGTCAGTGAATAGTTTACAGTGAATAGTTTACAGTTATGCCCACTGTTGTGAATCCTCTATTTTCACCTTTCAATTTGCATTTTTTCTTCAGCCCACCGAAGCTTTGAGTTTCTCGGCGTTTTCGGCGAGTTGGAGGGCTTCGATGCACTCCTCGATGTCGCCGTCCATGAATGCCGGCAGGTTGTGCATCGACCAGCCTATGCGGTGGTCGGTGACACGGCTTTGAGGATAGTTGTAGGTGCGCACCTTCTCGCTGCGGTCGCCCGTAGCGACCATGGTCTTGCGCTTCGACGACAGCTCCTCCATATACTTGTTGTACTCGCGTTCGTAGAGGCGTGTGCGCAGGATGGCGATGGCTTTCTCCTTGTTCTTGATTTGTGACTTCTGGTCCTGCATCGAGACGACGATGCCGGTGGGTATATGTGTCAGACGTACAGCCGAGTAGGTGGTATTGACGCACTGGCCGCCAGGGCCGCTGGCGCAGAAGGTGTCGATGCGCACGTCGCTCATGTTCAGTTCCACGTCGAACTCCTCGGCTTCGGGCAGCACCACGACGCCGGCGGCGCTGGTGTGGATGCGCCCTTGGGTCTCGGTGGCGGGGACGCGCTGCACGCGGTGGACGCCCGACTCGTATTTCAGCAGACCGTAGACACCGTCGCCGGTGACGGTGAACGAGATGTCCTTGTAACCGCCCGAGGTGCCTTCGTTGAAGTCGTTGATTTCCACTTTCCAATGTTTTTTCTCGCAGAAGCGAGTATACATGCGGAAAAGGTCGCCGGCGAAGATGCAGGCTTCGTCGCCGCCGGTGCCGCCGCGAATCTCGACGACGGCGTTTTTAGAGTCCTGGGGGTCGGCGGGGATGAGGAGGATGCGTATTTCCTCTTCCATCGTCTCGCGTCGCTCGCTGGCTGCGGTCAGTTCCTCCTTGGCCATCTCGCGCAGCTCAGGGTCTTTCTCGTTCTCCAGCAATTCCTTGCATTCGCTGATGGTGTCGAGGAGAGCCTTGTAATCCTTGTAGGCCTTGACGACGGGCTGAAGGTCTTTGTAGTCCTTGGAGAGTTTCACGTAGCGTTTCATATCGGCAGTGACTTGAGGGTCGTTCATCTGACTCTCAATCTCCTGGTAACGCTGATATATGGATTCGAGTTTGTCTATCATGATGTATGAAGTAAAGTATAAAGTTTAATGTTTAACGTTTAATGAAAGATTATAGCTGGAATGCAATAACTTAAAATCATTATTGATACAACTTGTTTTTTAAACGTTGCGAAGTATGATGTATGATGTTTCTCAACGCAGGGTTGGCGTGATTATTGTTTGCGAACTGTTTTTTTTACAACGGGTATTCGTGAGAGTATCTTGTCGATGTCACTGGAGATATGCAGTTTGGCTATGGCGTATGTTGCTAATGAAAGCATGGTTAGCGTCCGCAGCGAGGCGTCGGTCGCCATGGCTGCCAACGGCGGCATGCGGCCAAGAAGTGGTGATATGTAGGTGTCCCATAGCCAGTTGATAACGAACAGGCTGATGATGAGCAGAAGTATGACTACATGTTTTTTGCTGAAAAGTGATACAGCCAGGCTTCTCTTCACGAAAAGCAGAAGGCAGGCGAAGTACAGTGCATAGGAGAGCAGTGTGGCCAGGGCTGCTCCGTTGATGCTCCATCTTGGTATGAGACAGTTGTTGAGCACTATTGCGGACACTGTCAGCAATACGATGAATAGGAGCGAGAATGGGTAGCGGCGTGAGTAGTTGAGGATGTCGGTGGCGATGGAGAGCGACGAGTTGACTATCTTGGCGAGCCCAAGAAAGAACACCACACCCATTCCACCCACATACTCGTCCCCGTGCGGGATGATGGCGAAGAGGGGTTTCAGGTTGATCCATATAAAGATGAATAACATCGAACTGACAAGGAACTGATGTATCGAAACCTGCTTGCACAGGCGGTTCACCTCGCTCCAGTTTTCATCCCTCACGGCTTGAGCTATCACGGGTCTCGAAATTGCCCCAAGCGAGCGGTAAGGCACTTCGACGATGTTGGCGATATAGAAAGCGATGGTGTAGACGCCTGTCAGGGCGAGTCCGGTCTGTGCGCCGAGGAACAGAGAGTTGATCAGCGGGATGTTGCCAGCGAGCACTGTGACGGTCATTAAGAGGGTGTAGAGGATTATCTCCTTGAGCCGTACAGGGTCGATGAAGCCCCAGTCGATGCGGAACGAGATCTTGCCTAACGATAGGAGGTAGAAGAAATTAACCAGCATGGCGACGCCGTAGGATGCGCAGAAGAGCAGGACGAAGGCGTCGAGTGTGATAACCCCATAGCCGTAAAGCAGGTAGCATACCAGGTTGAAGAGACGGATACCCACCTCGCGAACGAGCTTGGGCACGGCTATGTGCAGCAGCACGCTGGCATTGGTTTCGAAAACAGTCAGGTAGAGTGCAAAGAAAGTAAGCGGGAGCAGGAGGTAGCAGTAGTTGGCTATGAGCGGGGACTTGGCGGAATAGACCTCTATGATTTTGTCCTTGAAGATGAAAAAGAGAAGGGCAAAGAGGGTGAAGCCTATGAAGGGGATGAGTATGGACCACCCGAATATGCCGTGGTTCTTCTCGTCGGCGGTCTTGAAGAAGGGGAAGAAACGGATAATGGAAGCGTTGGTGCCCAGCTGAGCTATGCCAGAGAAGAGCATGGCGGCGTCGACCATGACGCGTGTCAGGCCTATCTCTTCCTGACTCAGGCAGTCGGTCAGCACGAAGAAGGTGGTGAAGAATCCTATCGCCACTCCCAGGTAGTTGGCCAGAGCCCCTTTGATGCTTTGTCGTGCTATTACGCCCATTAACGGTGAATGCTTGAATGTTTGAATGTTTGAATGCTTGAGTGGATAAAAACACTCTTCAAACTGGAAGTAACGAAGTGGTGGTATTATTATTGTGTGGCGGATGTCCAGATTTTGTAAGCCAGGTCGGCTTGGCGGTGGAGCATGGCGAGGCCGTCGACTGTTTTTGCACCCCGTTTGGAGGCCTTCTGCAGGAATAGGGTGGGAGAGGGGTTGTATATCAGGTCGTAGCAAAGGTGGTGTGAGTCTATCAGCTCTGGCCATTGCCATGGACTCTCGTCGCATTGCGGATACATCCCTGCAGGTGTCGTGTTGATGATGATGGTGTAGCCGCCGTTCATCACCAACGCGCGTGCCTCGTTGTACGAGATGCAGCGGGGATTGGCCTCTGCACTCCTGCTGACAACCCTGTATTCGATGCCGAGTTGTCGCAGCGCCCATGCTACGGCACACGATGCCCCCCCGCTGCCGAGAACCAGGGCTCGACGGTGACGCTCTATGAGATGCGGACGCAGGGTGTCAAGGAATGCCGGCGCATCGGTATTGTAGCCATACATCTTCGGCTTTCCCTCGTCATTCCCCTTCCTCACCACGACGGTGTTGACAGCGCCGATCTCACGTGCCGCCGGGTCGATGCCGTCTAGCATTGGCACGATGTCGCGTTTGAATGGTATGGTGACATTGAAGCCGTCGAGGCCGAGGTCCTCAATTACTTCCGTCAGCTCCGTGAGGTCGTCGAGTTCTATGAGTGTGTATGGCTCATGGTATTCCTCTTCGAAATACTTCTTCGAGAAGGAATGCGAAAGGCGACGACCGACAAGCCCAAGCCGCAGATGCTTTTTCTCTTTATTTAATATTTTGAAATCCAATATTATGTGGCGATATTTGCAATTCGATTCAGACTGCAAAAATAATTATTCTGGAGCGATTCTATATTTTTGAGTAAATTTGCAGACCGAAAATTATGCCTTATGCAATCACAACATATTGGAAACCAGTTTTCAAATTTTTTAAAAAGTGGCAGCCTCCTGTCGATACTCTTCATAACAAACGTTGCCGTATGGCTGCTGATGCTGCTGATGCCGTTGGTGGACTACCTCTATGCGCTGCCACCCGGAAGCGCAAAGGCGGGCTGGTACGGATGGCTGGCCTTGTCGTCGGAGTGGGATGTCGTTTTTCATCGCCCCTGGACATTGTTGACATACATGTTCCTGCATGAAGGTTTCTGGCATATCCTGTTCAATATGCTGATGCTCTATTTTGGTGGCACTATGTGTTGCCGCTATCTTAATTCGCGTCGTTTCGGATGGATTTATTTCTTGAGCGGATTGGTGGGTGGGTTACTCTACTTGCTGGTTTACAATGTTTTTCCTGTCGGCAGGATGCAGGTGTCCACGCTTGTAGGGGCTTCGGCCGCAGTGCTTGGCGTCTTCGTTGCCGTGGCTGCGTATCTGCCAAACCAGGAGGTGTCGCTGTGGCTGGTCCGTACATTCTCCATCAAGCTCAAGTGGCTGGCATTCATCTTTGTGGTTGTCGACTTGCTGTCCATTCCGACCAACAATGCCGGAGGTCATATAGCCCATATAGGCGGTGCCCTCTTCGGATGGTTTTTTGTGGTAGTGATGAGATGGGCTAACAACGGCAGCGTCCCCTTCGGCAACGGCAAGAAGGCCTCGGGCAGAAGACACCGTGTCTCGCTAAAAAGCAGCTGGAAGAAAATATTTTCCCGTCCACAGAAAAGCACCTCAAGCCGCCCCTTGAGCGACGAGGAGTACAACCGCCGCCGTGCCGACAACCAGAGGCGTGTGGACGCCATCCTCGACAAGATCTCGAAATCGGGATATGATAACCTCACCAAGGAAGAGAAAGAATTCCTGTTCAGTCAGAGCAGGTGAGAGTATTAGGTTTAGGGTTTAAG
>JAFSKP010000068.1 GCA_017448905.1 Bacteroidales bacterium
CCGACAGCGATGATGGCTGCTGGGATTGCTTGATTGCTTGATTGCTTGATTGCCTGACTGGCTATCTCTTTGCCGTGGTGGGCATGCTCGGTGTAGGCAACTTCATAGTCGAAGAGACTATGGTCAAGATTGGCCTCGATAAGCTGCTCGATTCTTTTCTGCTTGCCGATGCCGGAGACGGGGTTGACTATGAAGAGAAGGTGCTTCAAAAATTGAAAAATGAAAATTGAAAATTGAAATTATCTGGCCAACATTCACTGGTCACTAGTCACAGGTCACTCTTCACAGGTCACGACTCACGGTTTGTAACCTGATTGTTGCAATATCTGTTGCGAGTTGGTGTTGGCGAAAAGCTCTTTGATGGAGGACTTGGTGTTTGCCATGTATTGGCGGACTATCTGCCAGCCGATGTAATGGGTTGTGCGTGGAGCCGAGTCCTTGAAAGCGTTGGTCTTTGGAGCCTCGTCGACGAGGTTGTGGTAGCGGTTGAAGTCTTTCTCGTAGAGCAGGTTGTTCTGGATGAAGTATGCCCAAACGTTGCTTTCATTGTGGTGCATCCATTCCAGCTGCTCCTCGCTGTAGCGTATCTTGATGTTGTCGGCCTTGCGCGGCATAACCTCGTCGAGAAAATAGAGCACTTTGCCTTCCGAAATCATGATGTCGAGCATTGTGACGTCGTTCTCGTCGGGCATGGCCACGTATTGGCGTGCGATGGCTGCCATGATATCGGTGGCCAGGTGTGCGCTGTCGCAGCGTTCGACGATGTACATTGGCAGTCCGAAATAGGAGTATTTCTCCATGCCGCCGACGGCGTAGTGGTCGAGGCTGATACGGACGCTGCCGCTCTCGCGGTCGACGGCGATACGGTTTTCATAGTCTGAAAGTCCTGATACGTAGGTGGCGAAGAGGCCGATACTTATCTCGTCGTCGAGGTCGGCGGCCTTGTCGAGGGCAGCCGACAGTTCTTTCTCAAGCCACTTCAGGTCGGGGTACTGCTGCTTGGTGATGCCGTAGATGTCGCGTACCGTGGGGTCGGCTATGAACTGCGAGAGCTGCATCATGTACTGTGGCTGGTCGGGGTAGATGGGCAGCAGGGGGCTGGCGTAGGTGGCGGCGAACTGTTTGAGCTGCGACGGCAGCTGGTCTGTGGGAGTGTCGAAGAGTACCTGTTCGAAACGCTGTATCTTGACCGTGTTGCCACGATGCAAACCGCTGTTGCATGACACAAGGCATGCAACAGCGAGGGTCAGGATGAATGGTTTAATGCTTTTCAAGGGGATTAGGCGGGTTAGGCGGGTTAGGCGGGTTAGGCGTGGCAGGCTGGGTAGTATGTGCACTAATGCTCACGGTTAGTACTATCTGCAGAGGTCGATGGCTTCGGCGAGGACGGGAATGAAGGCTTGGATGTCGGCTTCGTCGATGGCGCCCAGAGAGCAGAGCCGGAAGGTGTTGGTGGTGCTGATCTTGCCGGGGTAGATGGTGAATCCACGCTCGTAGCAGTAGTCGTGGACTTTCTCGAAGTCCCAGTTGGGCAGGTCGGGGTAGAGTACCGAAATCACGAGACCCGATTGCAGCTCGGGGCGGATGGCTTCTTTCAGACCCAGCTTGGCAAGTCCCTCATGGAGAGCTTTGTTGACACGCAGGTGGCGTGCCCATTTGCCCTGCTCACCCTCGGCGAAGTATTCCTTCAGAGCCTGTATGGTGGCGTAGATGGTCTGCACGGGAGGCGTGAAGTGCATCTCGCCGGTTTTCTCGAAGTACTCGTACTGCAGGTAGAGGTTGCAGTAGTAGGAGCGTTTGGGGTAATTCTTTGATTTCCTAATCTCTTCGGTCTTGCCGATGATGAACGACAGACCCGACATGGCCATGATGCCTTTCTGGGCCGACGCCATGCAGAAGTCGATGTTGTCGTCGTAGACGTTGATGGGGATCATCGCCAGCGACGAGGTTGTGTCGAACACCGAGATGGCACCATATCTGTGAGCCAGGGCACCGATTTCACGGATGGGGTTGAGGACGCCGGTGCCGGTCTCGTGGTGGGTGGTGTAGACCACGGCGATGTCGGGGTTCTCCTTGAGGGTCTGCTCGATGGTGGCGAGGTCGGGTCGGTCGAAGACGCTGGACTTGAGGTCAATGTGGGGTAAGCCATAATATTGGCACACCTCGACGGCACGTGAGCTGTAGGCACCGTTGTTGACGATGAGGGCTTTCTTGCCGGCAGGTAGCAGCGAGTTGAGGCAGATGTCGATATTGATTGTGCCGGAGCCGGTGAAGAGCACCGAGGTGTAGTCCTCTTCTTTGGCATGGACGGTCTTTAAGAGGTCGGTGCGGAGGCCGCGCATAAGGCCGGCGAATTCCTTTTCGCGGGGGCAGATGTCGGGAACCACCTGGGCCATCTTGACGGTGTCGGTGGTGGTGGCGGGACCGGGGTTGAGCAGGATGTTGCGTTTGATATTGAGTTCCATGGCGTTGTTTTTTTTTAGATGCTCTAGACTTTCTAGATGCTCTAGACTTTCTAGATGCTCTAGACTTTCTAGTCTTTTAAAAAATTCATGAGGGCTTCTTTGTTCTGGATGGGTGTCGTGGTGGGGCGGCCAAGGTCGGGGCGGTTGCCTTTCTTGACACGGACTTCAAGGAGGATGGGGCCTTCTGGGGAGTTGAATTGTTGAGTTGTTGAGTTGTTGAGCTGTTGAGAGTTGATAGTTGAAAGTATAGAGTTGAGGGTTTCCCTAGTCTCGGCACTGAAGGCAGCTTTGTAACCTGCGGCTAGGGCTATGGCGGGGAGGTTGATTTTCAGCCCCACGGTGGGTTGTCCACCGACGCTGTCGTGGGCGCCGTTGTTGAAGACCACGTGGACGAAGTTCTTAGGAGCCTTGTCGGCCACGATAGCCATCGAACCCATGTGCATGACCGTGGCACCGTCGCCGTCGAAGCACCAGATGCGGCGGTCGGGTTTCTCAAGGGCGATGCCGAGGGCAATCTGCGAGGCGTGACCCATGGAGCCTACGGTGAGGAAGTCGCGTTCGTGGCCCTGCCCCATGGCGGCGCGGTATTCGAAGAGTTCGCGGCTTATCATGCCCGTTGTCGAGACCACTGCGTCACGTCCGTCCATGGCGGCAGCGACGGTCTGTATGGCCTCTTCGCGCGACAGAGTGAGGTCGTTTTTCTCGACGTTCTGCAGCTTGTAGGTGTCGAATGTGTCCTTCTCGATGACCAGTGCGAAGACCTCATGTTTGTTGTTTACGGCGTCGATGGCCTTGAGGATTTGCTTCTCGGCTTTTTCTTCCTCTTTGTTGAGTACCTCGTAGTTGATGCCCATGACGTTGAGCAAGCCTGTGGTTACCTTGCCCTGCTTCACGTGCTGCGGCTCGTCGTGTACGCCGGGGCGGCCGCGCCAGCCGATGAGAAGCAGTACGGGGATGTTGTATACCTCCTTGTCGGTCAGCGATGCCAGAGGGTTGATGATGTTGCCCTCGCCGCTGTTCTGCATGTAGACGACCCCCACCTTGCCGGTGGCGAGGTGGTAACCGGCGGCAAGACCGACAGCGGCTCCTTCGTTGGCAGCGATGATGTTATGACGGCTGTCGATATTGTCGGTGATGTAGGCGCAGACGTTTTTCAGCAGGCTGTCGGGGACTCCGGCGAAGAAGTTGATGTCGTGAGCTTTAAGGGTCTCGATGAAAAATTTCGGTGAAATCATAGTTTTTGTTTTCTAGAAGTTCTAGACTTCCTAGAAGCTCTAGATTATCTAGACCATCTAGATAATCTAGTGTATTATTTTTTAGTTCCAGGAATTAAATTGAGGATTTCTTTGATAGGCATGCAGTATTCGGCTGATGCTTCCTGGCAGCGGTGGTGCTCGAGGATGCTCTCGGCGCACTTCACCATGGCGGGATAGGCGCTACGCAGCATGTGGTTGGCATAAATCACGATGTTGATGCCCCATTCGGCCAGTTCCTCTTCGGTGTACTGCGAGTAGGTGGTGGGTACGGCGACGATGGGTGTGTGTGCATCTTTTTGGCGGAAACGTTGGCAGAACTCCTTGATATCCAGTCCGTCTTTATTCTTGCTGTGAATCATGATGCCGTCGGCACCGGCCTCTACGTAGGCGAAGGCACGTTCGAGGGCGTCATCGACAGGCTTGCCTGCTATGAGGCTCTCGATGCGGGCAATAATCATGAAGTCGTTGGTCACCTGGGCTTCCTTGCCGGAACGGATCTTGTGGCAGAAGCCTTCGATGGTGTCCTGCGTCTGCACGGCGTCGGTGCCGAAGAGGGAGTTCTGTTTCAGCCCTACCTTGTCCTCGATGATGACCGCCGAGATGCCGAGACGCTCCAGTGTGCGGACGGTGAAGACGAAGTGTTCTACCTTGCCGCCGGTATCGCCGTCGTAGATGACGGGCTTTGTTGTGACTTCGAGCGAGTCGTTGAGGTCGTGGAGGCGTGTGGTGAGGTCGACGGCCTCGATGTCGGGCTTGCCCTTGCTTGTGGAGTCGGTCAGCGAGCTGGCCCACATGCCATCGAATTCGCGTGTCTCGTCCTGCGGGGTCTGGATTTTGGTGTGCTCGATGATGAGGCCGGTGAGGCCGCAGTGGCTCTCCATGATGCGGACGATGGGCTTGGCGCTGATGAGGCGACGCAGACTCTTCATGCGTGCCTGCGGCGTCGTGCCAAGGGCTTCGAACTCAGAGGCAAGACCCGACGAGGTGATACCTTGGGTGTAGGGTATTTCTATAACCTCACCGCCGATCTTCCTCATGGCCTCGAAGACTTCGTCGCGGAGGTATTTCTCAGCGCCTTCCTTCCAGTCGTCGCCGTGGATGATGTAGTCGGGACGGTATTTCATGAGGTTGGGGACATAGCTCCACTCATCCTGTGGGACCACCTCGGCGACTCCGTTGATGTGCTCGACCACTGTTTTGCGTTGCTCGTAGGTGAGGTAGGGGAGACGCTTGTGGGTGGCGATGGCCTTGTCGGTGAAGAGACCTATTGTCAGGTCGCCATGTTTGGCTCCTTCGTTGATTATATTGATGAGTCCTGGATGCATGATGTCGGCAATCATGCCGAGATAGACTTTTTTGTTCATTTTTTTTGTTTTTTAGTTTTTCCTAGAAACTCTAGAAGTTCTAGATTCTCTAGAAGTTATAGATTATTCTATGCTAATATTATTTTCGGCGTAGGTGAGGTCTTGGTCGTCGTCAATCTCGTACCATTGCAGCCCATTGACCTTGACGACGTTCATTGGGGTTACATGTCGCGAGACATCCAGCAGCATGAACTCGTAACCCAGCTTGGGCTTCTCGTCGATGACTTTCTCATATTCGCTGCAAAGCGTCTTGTAGAACTTGTTGCTTATCTTGTGGATGCCTACCAGTTCGCCCGAAGGGTCGATGGCAGTGCTGTCGGTAGAGCAGTTGACCAGCTGGCTGTGGTCGTCCATCTGGACGTAGTATTGGTCTTGGAACTTGGTCACGGGTGTTATCAGCATGGCCGACTCGTAGGGGCAGCGTTTGAGGGTGTCGATGGCTTTTTTCTCGAAGACCAGGTCCGACTCAAGCAGCACGAAGTCGTTGTCGCCTATGGCCTCGCGGCAGTTCCATAGGGTGTACATGCTGTTGGTCTCTGCGAAACGGGGGCTGAAGACGCACTCCACTTGGCGATAGCGAGAGGCCAGCTCCTCATAGTATTCCTTATGGTAGCCGGTGCCGATGATGATGCGGCGGATGCCGCAGCTGACGAGGGTGCGGATGGAACGTTCCACCATGGGGATGCCGTTGAAGGGGATGAACCCCTTGGGCATGACCTTTGTCTTGTCGCCGAAGCGTGTACCCATGCCGGCGGCCATGATGACAGCAGTTCTTATATTCACGGTTTGTCCTATTTTCATTAATACCAGTCCTATGATTATCCATGTTATTTCGCGGACACGACAGATGATGCAGATGAAGATGCCCAATGCCGGCGGGAGCCCCAGCAGCGCTATGGCCAACACGAAACCGCCCTCCTGTCCGCCGAGCTGCATGGGGAGGAATCCCAGCAGGTTTGACATGATGGTGGCGACGGTGAGGATGAACACCGACTGAAGGAATGCTATGCCCAGGTTTGGCGATCCGGCATCGAAGAGCAGCATCATGAAGAGAATCTCAAGGCTTTGCACGAAACGGGCGAGGAACTCCACGGCGAGGCTGCCGTAGAAGGTTCGCTTGTCTTGGTTGTGAAGCATGACAATCTGGCGGTCGACATTTTCTAGCGTGCGTCGGTGGCGTGCGATCAGTCGCAGACTCCAGCGTTTCTTGCCTGGAATGATGGTGAGGAGTTTGGCAAGTCGCATTGCCAGTCCCCCCTTGTAGCCGCGCATGAAGAGGTATATGAGACCGCCAATCACCAGTGCGGTCACGGCTGTAAGTATGGCTATGGGTACTGAGTACTCGGCGTTGCCGGTGAGAATGAATAACACGAAGATGGCAATGCCGACAAGCCAGAAGATGAAGTGAGCCAGGATGTGTGTCATCACGTAGCTCAGCACCGACGATGTGGCTCGTTGGTTGCCGATGTCGCGCGACAGTTCCATGATGCGGTAGGGTTCGCCGCCCAGACCGGCCACAGGGGTGGAGTAGTTGAGGGCGTAGCCCGAGACGGTGAGCTTGAAGGTGCGCCAGAAGCCTATGTGCTGGTGTTTTTCCTTGACATTGTTGGTGATCAAGCCCCAGGCAATGGCATTCATGGCGTAGATGACTATCCAGATGCCTAGGATGGGTACAAGCCACCATCCGGCATTGCGAATATGGTGCCACAGCTCTACGAAGCTGACATCGAAGGTGAAAAGCATCACGACGACAGCAACGACGCCAATGACAAAGAAGATGTTAGTGACTTTTTTCTTAGACCACTTCATTGGGATGGGGGCTTTCTAGATTATCTAGACTTTCTAGATTATCTAGTCTATCTAGATTATCTAGACTTTTATGTTAATGATTCAGAGATTTTTTTGCAGAAGGCCTCATGGCGGCGGATGGTGTAACGCTCGATAAGAGTTATCACTATCATCTCAAAGAGGAAGTATTCAGCAGGGAAATCGAAAAAACAGAAAAGGAAGAGGAACAGGGTTCTGAAGTTGAACACCAGCATGAAAACGAATTTCATCAGTTTCAGTGAATTTGTGTGTACTTCGTCGCGTATCGACTGTGGGAAAATGGCACTGTCTCCGTATTTCTCGTGCAGTTTAGCCATCAGTTTCTGGAACTGTGGGGTGCGGCGCTCCTGCTGGAGGGTGTAGGTGATGTAGGTCTTCTGTATCAAGCGTTCGAGCCAGGAAGCTGTTGTGGGCATTTGGCCGTAGATTTCTTTCTGTTTCACTGAATTGTCGAGCTCGCTGCCTTTCTCGCCTTTCAGGAAGAAGAGGTGCACCTGTATGTAGTAGTCGGCAGTGCGTTGCTGGCTTGCGAGGCAGAAGACGCCTGACACGAAACCCATAACCAGCACGATGGCGGTAGCGATGAGGCTGTTGGCTTGTGTGTCGGCGATGCCCAGCAGGTCGAATTCGCGGCCGTGGTGGATATAGAATCGGTAGACCAGGGCTGCGTAGATGGGTATGTACCACGCGTAGCCGGCGGCACCGTCGAGGATGCGGCCCAGCTTGCTTTTCTTGCCTGTCATGCGGGCCAGCTGGCCGTCGGTACAGTCATAGACGTAGGCCCAAAAGAGCAGCAGGAAGCCTATGAGGTTGAAGACCATGCCGCTGATGCCTTCATAGTGGTAGCTGCCATGGGCGAAAAAGAAACAGCTTGCCGCACCGATCACCATCAAGATAATGGTCACGGTGTTGGGATGGGTGCCCAGACGGGCGAAGAGCTTGGCCCAGAGGTAGCCCATGGGCCGGACGACGTTATAGTCGAAGAAGTCTTCGGTTTCGGACGATTTCAGTGTTGCGGATATGGATTCTTTCATGAGAGGTAGGACTGATGGTGCGGGATGTAGGTGAGGTTTGAGGTTTAAGGTTTA
>JAFSKP010000069.1 GCA_017448905.1 Bacteroidales bacterium
TCAACAACTCAACAACTCAACAACTCAACAACTCAACAACTCAACAACTCAACAACTCAACAACTCAACAACTCAACAACTCAACAACTCAACAACTCAACAACAATAAATCCTTGGCAGATTTCGATTTTTCAAAGATAGAGCCCTACGGTGCCACAGAGGTACCGGCGGCCATCAATAGGGTGGCAAAAAGCCCCCTTTTCGCCAGGCTGGTGAAGACGATGAACCCTAGTGTCGACGTGGGAGCCTTCGCGTCGTTGATGGAGTGCATCACCACATGCGACGAACTCCAGTACATGGTTATGAGGCCATTGGTGTTCCAAATCGTCAAACGCAGCATGACATCGTTCACCTACAGCGGACTTGAACATCTGGAAAAGGACAAGTCCTATCTCTTTGTCTCCAACCATCGTGACATCACGCTCGACGCCAGTCTGCTCGATGTCGTCCTGCTCAACAACGGTTTTTCGACACCTGAGATTGGCTTTGGCAATAACTTGATGCAGAACGAGTTCATGGTCGACCTGTTCCGTCTCAACAAGATGTTCACGATAATTCGTGACGGCACCCGCCGCGACTTCTACAACAACTCTGTCTTCCTGTCGCACTACATCTCGCATGTGCTTCATGAGAAGAAGAGCTCTGTATGGATTGCCCAGCGTAACGGTCGCACCAAGGATGGCGACGACCGTACCGACCAAGGACTCTTGAAGATGTTCTCTATGGCGGGCAGCGGCGACTTCGAGGCCGACTTCATGGCTATGAACATAGTGCCTGTGGCCATCAGTTACGAACTCGAACCTTGCGACACCATGAAGGCCATAGCGTCCTACACATCGCTGACTGGTATCTACTACAAGTCGCCGCATGAGGATGTGTTAAGCATCTTGAGCGGCATCTCGCAGCAGAAAGGCAATGTGCATATACATCTGTGCGAACCGCTTACTGCCGAGGAAATCAAACACTGTGCGTCGTACAACAAGAATGAGCGGTTCAGTGCCATGGCGCATCTGATGGACCAGCGCATCCATCAAGGCTACAAGCTGCATGCCACAAACTACATTGCTGCCGACCTGCTGGCGAGCAGCGCACGCTTCGAGGAGCATTATACTACCGAACAGATGGAGAGGTTCATCGACTATGTGAAAAACGCGTCCTACAAGGGACCTTCGATGGCCGCAGAGTCAAAACTGATGGAACTATTCCTCAGTATGTATGCAAAACCAGTTGAGAACAAGTTGACAGCAGATGATAGATAAGATAAAAGAGTTGGCTCGGCGTATCAACCCCGAGGTGATAGAATGGCGCAGGTGGCTGCACCGCCACCCGGAGCTGTCGCAGCAGGAATATGGCACCATGGCCTTTGTCGCCGACCGTCTCCGCGAGATGGGACTGGAGCCCCGTACCGGCATCGGACGGACGGGCTGCATGGCCATGTTGCGCGGGAAAAGGATTGCAGGGAACGGAGAGCGGCCTTACTGTGTGGCTCTGCGTAGCGACTACGACGCCCTGCCTATACAGGAAGCCACGGGTCTCCCTTTCGCTTCAGAGAACCCTGGCGTGATGCATGCCTGCGGTCACGACATGCACACCAGCTCGCTGCTTGGCGCTGCCAAGATACTCTGCGAGCTGCGTGAGGAGCTGTGCGGCGACATCATGTTCATCTTCGAACCTTCGGAGGAGAAGTACCCTGGAGGTGCGCGCATGATGATGGACGACGGCCTCTTCGACGAGGTGATGCCTGACGAGATTTATTCCTTCCACTGTCTGCCGGAGATGGATTATGGCCGTGTGGGAATGAAGAAAGGGAAATATATGGCATCCACCGACGAGCTTTACTGGACCATCAAGGGCAGGGGAGGCCACGGCGCCACGCCGCATCTCAGCGTTGACCCGATCCTTGTCGCCAGCCATATTGTCATAGCCTTGCAGCAGGTGGTGTCGCGCAACGCATCGCCTATGATGCCTACGGTGCTGACTATAGGTAAGATACAAGAGATGGGCGGACGCACCAACATCATCCCCGACGAGGTGAAGATGGAAGGCATTATCCGCACTTTCGACGAGAAATGGCGTCTCGAGGCGCACGAGAAGATACGTCGCATCTCGTGCGGCATCGCCGAGAGCATGGGTGCCGAGTGCGACCTGTTCATCGACTACGGCTATCCGTATGTCGTCAACGATGACGAATGCACCCAGCAGGTGCACGACAATGCCTGTGCATTCCTCGGCACCGACAAGGTGGAGTGGCTCGACTTGCGTATGACGGCAGAGGATTTTGCCTTTTTCGCCCAGAAAATTCCCGCCTGCTACTTCCGCATCGGCATCCATGAGCCGGGGACACCCTTCGCCAACCTGCACCGCCCCAACCTCATCGTCGACGAACGCTCCATCGAGCTCGCCAACGGCCTGATAGCCTACAATGCCATGACAGCCCTGAAAAACAGGATAAAAGAGAAAAACGATAACCATTAAGTCTAGAGCTTCTAGAAAGTCTAGAGCTTCTAGAAAAAAAACAAATGACAGACAAAACAAGAGAATTGGAAACGAAGCCCATAGGGAAACTATTGTGGGCTTATGCTCTACCGGCTGTCGCCAGCCAGATGGTGACATCGGTATACAATATTGTCGACCGTATCTTTCTGGGACACAGTGGTGACGGCATGGGGACGCTCTATCTTGCAGCCCTTGCCATCACCTTCCCGGTGATGAACATCATACATGCCTTCGGCTCGCTTGTCGGTGCCGGCGCTTCGGCACGCATGAGCATAGTGCTGGGTCGCAAGGACGTTCGTTGGGCCGAGAAGATTCTCGGCAACACCATGTTGCTGACTTTCCTTTTTGGGTTCCTGTTTGTTACGGCCGGATTTATATGGATGCGTCCCATCCTTACCCTTTTCGGGGCATCGGCCCAGACCATAGATTCTGCCTGCCTGTATATGGATATTGTCCTGCCGGGCATGTTTCTGGTCACGATGACTTACAACCTGACGGGTCTCATCCGCGCCAGCGGATACCCGACGAAAGCCATGTGGATAATGATAGGCGGCGCCTTGGTCAACATTCTGCTCGACTACCTTTTTATCAATGTCGCCGGTATGGGCGTTGCCGGCGCTGCCTGGGGAACAACCATCTCCATGGCACTCACGGCTTTGGTTTCGGTGGTTCATTTCGTCATGCCAAGTTCGTTTATCCGCTTCAAGCGCCATGCCTGGGCACCCAAGCTGTACATCTTCCGCAACATTCTGGCTATAGGCATCAGTCCCTTCCTGATGAATGTGGCGGCTTTTGCCGTCGTGGCTGTTCTCAACAGGCAGCTGACCACCTTCGGCGGAGACAACGCTGTGGCGGTATACGGTGTCGTCAATTCTGCCGCTGGTCTGGTTTTCATGATGTTCCTCGGCGTCTGCCAGGGCATGCAGCCTATTGCCGGCTACAACTACGGGGCGTCGCGCAACGACCGCCTCAAGGAGGTGTGGCTGCTAACCATGAAGGTGTGCGTGTCTCTCGGTTTTATCGGTACTGTCCTGGCGTTCGCCTTCCCGCGGACCATCATCAGCTGCTTCAATTCCGAGGAGCAGATCCTTGCCGTCGGTGTGCCGGCTCTGCGTTATCTGATGGCGTTTGCAACACTCATCGCCTTCACCATCGTCAACTCGCAGCTCTTCCAGTCGATAGACCAGCCGTGGATTGCCATAGTCACCAGCCTGTCGCGTCAGGTTATCTTCCTCATCCCTCTGTCGCTGATTATCCCTGGCTTGTTGTACCGTGCTGGAGGCGACGGTGTTACAGGAGTCTGGCTTTCGTGCATGATTTGCGACATCCTGGGAGCGGTGCTCTCTGCCGTCTTGTTGGTGACACACCGTGATGTGTTCCGCATAGGCTATGTGCCACCCGAGAGGAAACCGCGAAAGGAGGCGGGACCGAAGGAGAGTTGAGTGTTGAAAGTTGAGAGCTGAAAGTTGTGACAACGTAAAACGTCAAACCTAAAACATCAAACGTCAAACGAAAAGCGATGATAACCAAGATAGTACTCACGGGAGGTCCGTGTGCGGGAAAGACCACGGCGTTGGCTCGCATCGTGGACCATTTCTCCAATATGGGATTCCAGGTCCTCACAGTACCCGAGGCTGCGACTCTCTTCTCCCAGTCGGGAGTTGATTTCCTGACCGACGACAAGGAACTGTTCCTCGAAAGTGAACGCCAGCTGATGGAGTTCCAAATCGAGTTGGAGAACCGCCTTGAGCGTATTGCAGGGCATATCGACAAGCCGGTGCTGATTGTCTGCGACCGTGGTACTATGGACCTGCGTGCCTACCTCGACGACGACATGTGGGAGTCGCTGCTCGCCGCCATGGACACGAGCGTCGTTGCTTTGCGTGACGCCCGTTATGCTGCGGTTGTCCACATGGCAACAGCGGCCAAGGGTGCGGAACGTTTCTACACGTTGGCCAACAATGAGGCCCGTACCGAGACACCTGAACTGGCCCGCGACATCGACGACCGTCTGATGCGTGCATGGACGGGACACCCACACCTCCGCGTGATTGGCAACGACTGCACTTTCGACGAGAAGATGAACCGTGTGCTGAAGGAAATCTCGCATGTCCTCGGCGTGCCGCAACCTATTGAGATCGAAAGGAAATACCTTGTCGACATCACCGACAAAATACCTAATGGCAACGTCTGCGAGATACGTCAGACCTACCTGAAGCCCGTCGATGGCTTGGAACGTCGCCTGCGGGTGCGTGGCGAGAACGGTCACAATGTCTATTTCCTGACCACCAAGAAACGCCTTGCGGCAGACAGGAGCTACGAGTATGAGCGCAGGATCAGCGAAAGCGAGTTCAATCGCCTTATCCAAGAGGCAAATCCTGCGAAACGCACCATCGTCAAATACCGTTGCTGTTTCCTGTGGGAAAACCAGTATTTCGAACTCGACGAGTTTGTGGAACCCCGTCTCGAACACAGACTGTTGGAAATAGAGGATGCCGAAGATGCGGCGTCAGTCCACATGCCACCCTTTGTGAGGGTCATCAAGGATGTTACCGGCGATCCAGCCTATTCCAATTCAAATATCGCCAAGATATGAAGACATTTACCGACTTCCCGATGAAACAGTACAACACGTTCGGAATTGATGCCATCGCCGAGCGGCTGTGCATGCTTGAGGAGAGGGACGATTTCCGTTTGGCTGCTCTTTCAGAAGAGCTTGGTAATTCGCCATTCTTCATTCTTGGAGGTGGCAGCAATGTCGTTTTCCCCGAGAGGTACAGAGGTACGGTGTTGCATCCTGTGAACAAGGGCATCGAACTCGTAGGACAGAGGGATGGCAGCTATATTGTAGAGGCCGCTGCCGGCGAGGTGTGGGCCGATTTCGTGGACCATTGCATTGCACATGGCTGGTACGGCGTCGAGAACCTTGCCGGTATACCGGGCTGTGTCGGAGCCGCACCAGTCCAGAATGTCGGTGCCTACGGCATGGAGGCAAAGGATGTCATAGATGCCGTTCACTGCTTCGAGATCGGCACTGGCAACGATTGTTGGATATCGAATGACGATTGTCGATATGCGTACCGCTGGTCCCGTTTCAAAGGCGAATGGCAAGGACGTTATCTTATCGACAGGGTACGCTTTTGCCTCAATGAGGTTTTCGCTCCTGACCTTTCTTATAAGGCTCTTTCGTCGGCCGTGGAGGGAATTCGTGAACTCGATGCCCGTCGGCTGGCCGACGCCGTCGTGTCGATACGCGACAGCAAGCTTCCGAACCCCAAGGAGATAGGCAGTGCTGGAAGCTTCTTCAAGAATCCCGTTGTCGGCGGTGACAAGTTCCAGAGGCTCAAGGAGCGTCACCCCGAGATGGTCGCCTATCCCGTCGAGGGGGGCTACAAGCTCGCCGCGGGATGGCTCATCGAGCAGTCGGGCTGGAAAGGCCGCACAATCGGCAGGGTAGGGGTCTACGAGAAACAGGCTCTTGTCCTTGTCAACCGTGGCGGAGCTACGGGTAGGGATGTCAAGAGTCTGGCGGAAATGATTATAAACGATGTGGAACAAAGATTCGGCGTTCATTTAGAGCCCGAAGCAATAATAATAGAATGCTTGAATGCTTGAGTGAGAGAATGCTTGAATGCTTTACGTTTTTGTTTTTCTCTCCCAGCTCCTAATCACAATTCACAATTCACAATAATATGCACGACTACAATAAATTCTGGCAATGGTTTTCAGACAATAACGAGCGACTCACGATGCTCGCCGACCTTGACGA
This sequence comes from Bacteroidales bacterium, assembly GCA_017448905.1. GTDB lineage: Bacteria > Bacteroidota > Bacteroidia > Bacteroidales > P3 > Colimorpha. Next base: position 6,266 of record JAFSKP010000069.1, read on the forward strand.
CAGTCATAAAAAGCAGCTCCTCGAGGCCCTTCAGGCACAGCTCGACGAGTACTGCGAGGGTCTCACCTACGAGATGGGAGAACCGACTCCGTCGGGACGTACACTGACATTCACCGCTGAGGGCGACGCCGATCTCTTTGAGAACCTGCTTGCACTTACCGACAACGCCCCCGACCTCGACTGGTGGGAGTTTGTGCCTTTCAAGCAACCCAAGGGTACAGACCTGAAAGTGACATTCGACAAGTATTCTTTTGAGACCAGGAAAATGTATTTCATGCAGCTGGAAAGCGAAGAGGAGCCAGACATCCTTGGCATCCGTGTGGCGTTGCCCGACCCCGTCAAGGACGATGACGACCAGCTAGTCGGTGTCTACGTCACTCTCGAGGCTCTTATCGGCGAGTTCGACTGCTCCACGCTTATCGGCTACCTCGACACCTGTCCCATCCCCGCAGAACCCTTCAAGGAGGGCTTCCGTCCGCTCGACGATTTCCCCGAGTTCGTCGAGTGGTTCAAGCGTAAACGCGACAAGTGATGTAAGATGTATTAGCGATAATTTCAATTTTCAATTTTCATTTTTCAATTTAAATCGTATCTTTGTTGCGTTTTTGTGTCACGTCCGAAAACCTTTCGACGTGTTTATCTTTATGTGAAATAATATAATACAAATAAACGTTAAACGTTAAACGTTAAACAAAAAAAACGTCAAACGTCAAACAAAAAACGTAAAACAATTTTTGAAATGAGTAAAGTAGATGTTTTGTTAGGTTTGCAGTGGGGCGACGAGGGTAAAGGCAAGATTGTCGATGTGCTCACGCCGGACTATGATGTCGTGGCCAGATTCCAGGGCGGTCCCAACGCGGGTCATACACTGGAGTTCAACGGCATCAAGCATGTGCTTCACATAATACCTTCAGGCATTTTCCATAAGGAAAAGCTCAACATTATCGGTAATGGTGTGCTTATCGAACCTGCCATTTTCAGTGAAGAGGTCGAAGCCCTGCGACAGAAAGGCGTGGAGCCGACGCTGAACCTCTACATTTCGAAGAAGGCACACCTGATATTGCCTTCGCACCGCCTTCTCGATGCCGCCAACGAGCAGGCCAAGGGCAACGCCAAGATAGGCTCCACCCTCAAAGGGATAGGTCCCGCCTACACCGACAAGATTGCGCGTACAGGCATCCGCGTGGGCGACATACTGGAGTTCGATTTCCGCGAGAAATACCAGCTCCTCAAGTTCCAGCACCTCCAGATTGCCAGAATGCTGAAATATGACGTCGACAACTTCCGTATAGGTGAGGAAAGCCTTGACGAGTACGAGGTCAGGTGGATGGAATCGCTCGAGACTCTTCGCAAGTTCCACCTTATCAACAGCGAATACTTCATCAACAGCTGTCTCCGCGAGGGTAAGAGAGTCCTCGCCGAGGGTGCACAAGGGTCGATGCTCGACATCGACTTTGGTTCATACCCCTTTGTCACCTCATCGTCGACAATCACCGCCGGAGTCTGCTCCGGTCTAGGCGTCGCCCCGTCGGCCATTGGCCGTGTCATGGGTATCACCAAGGCCTACTGCACCCGTGTCGGTGCCGGACCGTTCCCCACGGAACTCTTCGACCAGACCGGTCGCACGCTCTGCGAACTCGGCCACGAGTTCGGTGCCACCACCGGACGCGCTCGCCGCTGCGGCTGGATCGATATGCCGGCGTTGCGCTACGCCTGCATGCTCAACGGCGTCACCGACCTCATCGTCACCAAGCCTGACGTGATGAACGACTTCGACCAGGTGAAGATGTGCACACATTACGAAATAGGAGGTAAGCAGACCGGCGAGATTCCTTTCGAGTTCAACGAGGTCGAGATTCATCCTGTTTTGGAGACCTTCGAGGGCTGGAAACAGGGTCTTGGCGAGGCTGGCAGCTATGAACAACTGCCGGCGAACCTGCGTGCCTACCTTGCCGCCATCGAGGAACGTACAGGGGTACGCATCATGGCCGTGTCAGTAAGTCCCGACCGCAAAGATGTGCTCTTCCGTTGAAACAATTATCCATTTTCAACGTACAATAACTTTGACATTCCCACGTTATGGAGGGGAAAAAAGTCGTCGGGTGCAATTTTTCGGGTGCACGGGCGACTAAACAAGAAACGATGAAAACGATGAAAAAACTTTTTTTTGCTGCTATGTTATGTCTGCCCCTGCTGACAATGGCGCAGACCAAAATCAAAGAGACCGACGTCCCCAAGTCTGTGCTGCTGGCACTCGAGAAGACTTACGAGTCTTATAAGGTGAAGACTTGGTACCAGGCACCGGGTCAATACATCGCCGATTTCGTCACCGACGGCCAGAACGGACGCTGCTATTTCACGGCAGGGGGCGACTGGCAATACAGCTCTTTCCCCGTTGCGCTCGAAGAGTGCCCGACGATGATGAACACCTATTTCGTCAACAACTACCCCGGCTACCGCATAAAGACTACGGACTATGTCGAGGAGATGAGCGGCGACAACTACTACCGTATGGTTATTGTCAAGAAAGGTCTTGGCGCTGCCGACTGCGAGATGATATTCGACACCCGTGGCAAGCTGCAACGCTCAACGGCGCCCGACCCCGACGTGGTGAAAAAAGACTATTATGCCCACAACAATCCCGACGATGTCACCAGCGACGAGGAGACCTCCAAGACCAAGAAGTCGAACAAGAAGCGTCCGAAACCGGTTGAGGATGTCCCCGAGGTAGAGGCTTTCACTCCCTCTGATGCCATCGTGGCCAACTTCAACAAGCGCTATCCTGCCCAGCGTCTCAGCGCGGGCCCCGACTGGTACGACCGTAGCGGCGACGAGTGCGTGGCATATTTCACAAACAACCAGAAGAACAAGTTCGAGGCTGTCTACAACATGAGCGAAGAGAAACTCATCAAGGTGGGCAAAGTGCTTGACAAGGACCGTTATACCAATGCCATAAAGAAATACCTGAGCGAGAAGTTCAAGGGTGAGAAGTACCGTATAGAGAAGATGGTTGTCTATGAGTACGATGCCAAATACCGTGGTGCCGACGGCAAGAAGCCGAAACCCTACACCTATGTCGTCGTAAGCCAGAAAGCCCCTGGTCACACGCTGAAATACACTCGCATGGAGTTCGACAACACAGGCCGCTTCACCGGTCTCCTGGCCCAGCCCCTCGACCCCCGCGACGTGCAGTGACCATTGTGGCCGACAGCATCCCCGCAGTCAAAAAACATTCTAGCTGACTGCATCCCTGCAGTCAAGAAAACAAAAAATCCCCACAAAAAATGTTGGGGATTTTTTTTGTGAGTAATGTGTAAATAATAATATGGGACACTTTTACTACAATGTTGAACATGATAAGATTGACCTATGAAACCAACTGCTGAAGAACGGAAAGCTCTCATCGAGCGTCGCATCGAGCGAGCGTATGAGACAAGGGAGGAGACGAAGGAAATAGTGAACTCCGAACTGTGGCTTGCTGCTGCCAACCGTATGTATTACGCCTGCTACTATTTGACCACAGCATTGCTGGTAAGCCATGGTATTGATGCTACAACCCATACTGGTGTTATTCGAATGCCTGGAATGCATTTTGTGTCTCAAGGATTTGTTTCTAAAGAAATGAACGTTTTCGATAAGCCGAGAGAAGAAGAGCTTGCTCTTATTCCGAGGCGAGAAAACGACTAATGAAATTGAACCGTTATTATGGGCGACTTTTCGAGCTGCGCCAAAACGGTGACTACGACGATTGGGTAATGGTCAGTGCAGGTGATGTGATGCCTCTTTTCAATCAAATGGAAGACTATTTTAATGCGATAGAACCACTTATTATACGATAAGTTTGATTTTATCAGTCGTTTTCTCGCCTCGGCATACGAGCGAGATCGTATGCCGA
>JAFSKP010000070.1 GCA_017448905.1 Bacteroidales bacterium
GCATCAGAAACTTCATAAACTGGTATTTTGTCAAAGAAGATTTTGCTCAACTCTCGCGTTCCTCCTTGTAATTCTGGGAATGAATCTCTAAAACAGTACTTGAATAGCGAAGAATTGAAAAACGCTGTAAGATATGCTACATACTTCCCTGTTATAATGAAGCATTTCTGATTTGTAAGATACATTTTATCATCAAATACAAATGGCATGTATTTGGTCATGTTTGGATAGATGATTTTTGGCTTATAAAAATCGTCCCTCAAAATAAAACAAAAAAAAATTGAATTTGCCGTCATTTTGTTACAATTTTTATGTATCTTTGCACCCAAATTATAACAAAAATAAGTCTGATATAATGATACAGAGGATTGCATTACAACGACTTAAGCAATGGAAATTATCAAATAAACACAAACCATTAATAATCCGAGGGGCAAGACAGGTAGGAAAAACGACTCTAATCAACCAGTTTGCCAACAGTTTTGACAACTATCTTTATCTAAACCTTGACCGTAAACGCGACCGTGATTTGTTTGTTGACGACAACATCCCATCACTAATTGACAGGATTCATATTCATTGTCGCAAGAGAAAAACCGATGGACAGACCCTGCTCTTCATTGACGAAATCCAGAATTCACCTGAAGCCGTCCGTTTACTACGTTATCTCAAAGAAGAAGCCCCAGAACTTTATGTTATAGCTGCTGGTTCATTGCTGGAAACACTGATTGACACACATGTTTCCTTTCCTGTAGGAAGGGTGGAATATATGGCTTTGCGCCCCTGCTCGTTTGTCGAGTTCCTCAATGGAATAGGCGAAGAGTACGATGCAGAAATTGTTCAGAGGCTTGAGGGTGATGCCATTCACGATAGACTGATGAGCCATTTCATGAATTACATAGTTGTTGGCGGAATGCCAGAAGCAATTATGAAATATGCTGAACGCAGAGACGTGTTGGCTGTGGACAATATCTACAGTTCATTCAAGAATTCATACAGCGATGATGTGCAGAAGTACGCTCGCAACAAGACAATGGCGTCAGTGATACGCCACGTCATCAAGGAAGGCTGGACATACGCTGCGGAACCTATTAGTTTCAACAACTTTGCTGAAAGCAACTACCGTTCACGCGAAATGGGAGAGGCGTTGAGAACCCTGGAACGTGCGCTACTTTTGGAACTCGCCTACCCTGTCACATCCGAACAGATACCTTTGTTGCCAAACTACCGTCGCAAACCGAAACTGTTATGGCTTGATACTGGTCTTGTGAACCATTATGCTGGTGTCAGGAGTGAAATATTCAATGGAGGCGATATAATGTCGGTTTGGAAAGGTCGGGTTGCAGAACATATTGTAGCGCAAGAACTAATAGCAGAGAACTTCGAATTCGGAGTCAGGCGTAATTATTGGGTCCGTGATAAGATTGACGCATCTGCAGAAGTTGATTTTGTGCATCAGTATGGTAACATTGTTGTACCTATTGAGGTGAAAAGTGGCACAAACTCCAAACTGCGTTCTCTTCACCAGTTCATGGACAAAGCACCGCACGGAATCGCTGTTCGGGTATGGTCAGGTAGGTATTCTATTGACAACGTGACAACTCCTACCGGAAAGATATTCAGACTAATAAATCTCCCATTCTATTATGTTGGACAATTGGATAATATTTTGGCAAAAGTGTTATAACGGAGGATTTTTCAAGCCAAAAATCACATGGGGGAATCTTAATTTGGAAGGTACTTATTCTTATACTCCAGAAGGGATGTTTATAAATGCTCCAAGTCCGATTTTGGACATTGACTCGATTTCCGCGATGTTCAGTAAGAGCAGAAATCAAATATTTTTGGCTGCAAAGTCACAAAAAACGCCATTTGTAGCCAAAAATAATTTACTCAGCAAATAAACTATTTAATGTTATATTTTTGGATATTATATTGTTATAGTGTTCGTTTCTCTTCGGTTGACGATTCGAAACAAGAGAAATAAGTACCTGCTTTTGCGTCGGTAGGCACTCTTTCAATTCCTCCTCGCGGTGGCGCAGTTTGTCGGCATCCTGTTTGGTCATTGCGTAGGGCTTCGAGGTGTATTTCATTTCGCAAAGCGATGTCACCTTGTCTGCGCGTTCAATCACCATGTCCATCTGGGCGCTGTCTGTCAGCAAGGCATAGGTCTTCGTCGCCACCCCGGTAATACCAAGGGCTTTATGAATCTCATAGATGTGGGCGAAGCAGAGCCTCTCGAAGCTCAATCCAAGCCAGGTGTTGTGACGTGGAGAGGCCTGCAGGTGCATCCATGCATCGCGGTCGTAGTTGCGGGTACCGTTCAGGAACTGGAAGTAGAAGAAGCTGTAGAAATCGATGAGTTGGTAAATCGGCACCCGCCCTTTGAGAGGGCTGTGGCGACGGATGAAGTTGCATTGCTCCAGTTCGTCCAAACGGCGCGTCAATCCGCCACCGTTGGCCAAACCTGTCGCCTGCACTATCTCTTCGCGGGTGTATCCGCCGCGCCGTTTGCTCAATGCGGAAATAATCTTGACATACTCCTCCGACTTCTTGAACAGCGACTTGTACAAGGTGTCGAACTCGTCCTTCAGCAGAGCGTTGGGGGCGAAGAACAGTCGGTCGACATTCTGTGCGAGGCTCATCGAGCGATCCAGCAGATGCAGATAGTAAGGTATGCCGCCCATAATCATATAGCACTCGGCTATCATCTCCTCGCTCCAGCGTATCCCTTGTGAATGCAGATATGTCTTGGTTTCCGCCAACGTGAACGGGTCAAGGTGCAGATGGCAGGTCAGGCGGTTATGCAGTCCTCCCTTGTCACGGATGATATTCTTCACCATCCACGAAGCTGCGCTTCCGCAGACGATAAACAGCAGGTTCTGCTGCATGCAGCCCCAGCTGTTCCAAAACAGGTCGATGGCCTTCAGAAACTCCGACTTCTGGGTGTCCATCCAAGGCAACTCGTCCAAGAACACCACCTTGCGGCGTTGACGCGACTGCTTGATAACTGTCTTGAGCAAGTCGAAGGTCTCGTACCAATCCTTGGGTTGCTCTGGAGTCCTCTTACTATATCCGCAAATCGACTTGTAGAAATTCTGTAGTTGCTCCTTACGGTTGCCTCGGGCGATGCCGGTAGCATAAAAAGTGAACTGATCTTGGAAAAAGTTGCGCACCAACCAGGTCTTCCCCACGCGTCTGCGGCCATATAACGCAATAAACTCCGCTTGATTCGACTCTTTCAATCTTGTCAATTCTGCTATTTCTCTCTTTCTACCAATTATTTGCATAAATATCCGAGTGTTTATTTTTGGCTACAAATATATGAAAATTATTCGAAATAGCCAAAAAAAATTCACAAATGTGCAGCCAAAAAAACGCGATACCGCTTCCGATACTCTTTTTTTTCAAAACGGAACCGCTATCGTCATTTTTTCCGAGGATTTTTCTCGTCCTCTACAATGTCGCAGCGTGTTCCACCTTTTGCTCTACGGCATCTTTTATGTAGGCGTTAAGCGTAATGCCCGATTGACGAGCCAACATGGCCGCCCGACGATGAATGGCAGGGGGTATGCGAATGTTCAAAACTCCAGTATAACTTTTGTCTGGTTCAATACCCTCATCCTGGCAAAAAGCCAAGTAGTCATCTACGGCCTCATGGAAAGATTCGGTCAAGTCTTTCACGCTTTCGCCCTCGAAATTGACCATTCCGTTAATCCCCTCTATCTTACCAAAGAAAACTCCGTCTTTCTCACTGAATGCCACCGAACCGAGGTAGCCTTTATAACTCATTGTATTCATTTTTTTTATTTTATTAAACCTGATTCTTTCAATTCGTCATATACCTGCTTTAAAGCATAGGCTTTCACAACATTGCCAGGGTGTGGCTTGTGCAGCATTATGGGATGACCATCTTCGTTCTTGAAAATCACCCGCGACCCTGAAGTCAGCCCTTTGTCTGACCTCACATATCCAAATCCCTCTAACAATCGCTGCAATTCATCGAATGTGAAGTCTGTCGGCAAACGCTTAAATCGTTCAATTAGTTAGTCTTTACTACTCATTATTTCTTTATTATGACTTTGCAAATATAACTATTTTTTAGTTACTGATACTTTTTTAGGACAATTTTTCACTTCCAAAAATTCTATGGAAAAGAGTCGGTTCTATATTACGGTTCTCCTTTGACGATACAGGCAAGCTGGGATTGGATAGGACTTGCTTTGCTATAGGAAAAGGTATTGCGTACTTATGTTGTGTCCTAAATAGACCTATGGGTCATTTTTTACTGAAAAAACACTCATTAGTTCTCTGCCAATCCTTTCAAGACTATAAACCTATCAAGCGTATTCCTGTCGCACTTACAGATCTTCGCTATTTTCCTCTTGGAAGTGCCGTTCTTCAGAAGCTCTACGATGAGGACTTCTTTGCCTGACAATTTGTATCTGCTACTCTTCTTTCCCACAGGACGACCGAGGACGACCACCTCTGCCTTCTTTCTCGCCAACGCCTCTTTGGTACGCTGGCTGATGAGGTTACGCTCTATCTCAGCAGACAACCCGAAAGCAAATGCCAGAACCTTGCTCTGGATGTCGTCGCCCAAACGATAGTTGTCCTTGATGGTCCAGACGCGGCACTCCTTCGTCATGCAGATGTTCAGTATCTCCATAATCATAAAGAGGTTCCTGCCCAGACGGGACAACTCACTGCAAATGATGATGTCATCCTTTTTGACTTTCTTCAGGAGATTACCCAGCTGCCGTTTGGTGTAGTTCTTTGTGCCGCTGATAGTCTCCTCTATCCAGTCGTTAATGGCCAGGTTCTGCTTTTCACAGAATTTGTTGATCTCGAAGCGCTGGTTCTCGACCGTCTGCTTGTCGCTGCTTACTCTGATGTATCCGTAAACCATATTTCTACTGTTTTTAATTGATGATACGAACTGCTTTCTATTGCGAAATATTCATTTACTTGACAAAATCTTCGTTATTATGATAAATATTCCTCTGGTTTAAAGTTTTTGTTGTATCTTTGCACCATCATTTTAACGCACTATCGCTGATGGAAACTAAAGACCTTAATCGCATCAAAGTAATGTTGGCAGAGAAGAAACGAACCAACAAGTGGCTTGCCGAGCAGCTGGGCAAAGATCCTGCAACCATCTCGAAATGGGTAACCAACGTGTCGCAACCCAGTCTGGAAAACCTCATCGAGATTTCCCGACTGCTTGAGGTGGAAATAAAAGAATTAATTCGCTTAAACGACTAAAACAATACGGTTATGAATAAGCTGGAAACCTTGTATAAGAGCATCAAGGGTCTGCAAGACCTGGGACTGCCGTTGAACGAAGAGACGCTGAAAGCTGCTGACGAACTGGAGGAGCAGCTGATAAAGACGGAGATTCTGCCTGCAATGAGTAAGGACATTGAGCCTCGTCTGTCGCAGATACAGCGCGAGCTTGTGCTGGTGGTAGAATACAAACCAGGCGAACCTATCAGCGTGGCTTTGAGCCGCAAGACTAATATTACCAAGATGCTCAACGCCAAGACTCTAACCGAGACAGGCAGCTCGCCCGTAAGGAGCGAAGAAACGGCAAAACCAATAGAACCTCATGAGCCCACAAAGCACATCGAAAACACCACCAAGGGCTTGCGTGTTGAGTTCCCTGACGGAACCGTTATCTGGCGCCATGCCGCCATCAACACATTCATCGAGACGCTGCGCAAGATAGGTCTGGAACGAGTGGCCCGTGTAGGCATCAAGCACGGCGGCTACGACCTTGTGAGCAAGGAAAAACGCCCCGTAGTGCCGGGCCGCATCTGGCAGCACGAGTCAGACGGATGGTATGTTTATTCCAACATTAGCAACAGCACCAAGGTGGAAGACCTCAAAAACCTTTCCAGGCATTTCAACCTCGGACTGAAAATTACCGAAATCAGGCCTCATGAAAAACAGTAGACGAGACCCTGGCAGGGTGTAGGCTTACTCCAAACACAAAAAAACGTGACAACCGGCCATGGATACGAGTGTGGCTTGCTGAAAGGCCTATAACAAAAACTATCATCATGGAAAAAAAAGACAAGAAAGACCAGTTCGTAATTGCATACCTCACCGACCTGGCGGAGACTGAGACCGTCGTCAGCCATGCCGCGTTCTTTGCCCATAAACTCGGCAAAGGACTTATATTGCTACATATCAGCGACCCGCAGTACACCAAGGTCTCCCCCTCCGAAGCCGAAGGCGACCTGAAAAAAATAAACGAAACAGTCAAGCAATCAACCAATCAACCAATCAAGCAATCAACCTATCTCGCCCTCAACGGCGACACCAGGCAGGTCCTCACCTCCCTGCCTACGCTGATGAACGCCGTCCTCATCGTTGCCCAAGTTGCAGCCCACGCCTCTCGACGCAGCCCCATGAGTCGCCGCAACGTCCTCCGCAACTTGGCCGACTGCCGCGCCGCCTTCCTCACCGTCCAGCAGCCTCTAATTCAGAATTCAAAATTCAAAATTCAAAATTATGACAACGTCGCCATGGTCGTCGACTTCAAGAAGGAAAGCAAGGACAAGTTCATCTGGTCCAGCTACTTCCCGCGCTTCGTCGGCAGCCGGATGCATGTGCTCTACTACGACTATAAGGACCAGTTCCTCCGCTCCAAATGGTACGCCAACATGCAGCAGCTGCACAAGCTCTACACCGGTCTCGACATTTCCTTCCAGCCGCACACGATAGAGTCCAAATCCACCTTCCCCGACGAGGGCGCCCTCCGTTTCGCCAACGAGAACGGCATCTCGCTTCTCATCTGCGTCACCACCAAGGAGCGCGACACCCTCGAACTCCTTATCGGCACCCAGGAGCAGCGTACCATCACTAACCGCTACAACATCCCCATCCTCTTCCTCAACCCCCGCGAAGACCTCTACGTCCTCTGCGACTGAGGATAGCGGCAAAACAGACAGCCATTGGAAAAGACAGCAAGACATCACACATGGCAATGGGTTTCCGCCGCGCTGGCGGTGTGCCTCTGCACTCTGGCCTACTCTCCATTCCTTTCCGACATCTCCAACATCGTACGCTTCACACTTCTGGCATTCGCCACGCTTGCCTGTTTCCTTGCCATGCCGGCACGTTCACTGCATCTCCCTTTCGGGATAGGGACTGTGTCTTTTCTCCTCTTTATCGCCGTGCAATGCCTGTCGATGCTGTGGGCTTCCAATTTTGCCGAAGCCCTCTTCGAAGTCTCAAAATGGATGCTCCTTGCCTGCATCCTCATACTGGCATTCAACGCCGCACGGCGCAACGCAGTCCGCTTCGTCATCGCCATGTCATGGGCTTCCGCTGCGGTGGCGACAGTTGCCCTTGCCGTTGCCGGATGGCAGACCTCGCACCTCGGCGACCTCTCATGGAACAGCCGCTACAGCATCGTGTCGCTCTTCACCCATAAGAGCACCTTCTCAATCATGATAATCATGACCATGGCGTTCCCTATCATGCGGCTACGCCTCAATGTTCGCCGTGGACGCGTCTTCTTTGTCGCCATGATTGCCTTCCTCGCCGTCGTGTTGTCCTTCCTCACCTCGCGTGCAGCGCTTCTGGCCTTCGCCGCCAGTGGCTTCGCCGCCTTGGCGATGCGGATAGTCTCCAGATGCAATATCAGACACCGATGGCTCTGGACACTGATTCTGGCATCCGCCATCGCACTCACCGTCGTCGCAGGATCCCGTTCGTTCGCCATGCGTCCGCAGCAAGAGGCATCGCAAGCCGACGGGCTTCTGGCCAACGCATCCATCCTCGAACGGCAGTCTCTTTGGCGAATGACATTCCGCATGATCGACAAGCACCCTCTTATGGGCTGCGGCACGGGCAACTGGAAGATTGCCTATCCCGATGCCACCACAGAGGATGTCTTTTCCATCAACCAGCTCGACCTCAGTTTCATGCGTCCCCATAACGACTACCTGCGTATCGCTGCCGAGACTGGCCTGCCCTCTCTCTTCCTGCTGCTCGTCGCCCTGTCGTCGCTCATCGTGCGTGCCACTGCATGTCCACGCCAAACAAGGCATGGCACCATTGCACGCACCGCCGCAGCCTTCCTCTGCGGCATCATGGTGTTCGCCATTGTCGACTTTTCCCTCGACCGCATCGAAGTGCCGTTATGGACATCGCTGATGTGTGCCATCATCATGGCAACCACCCCAGCAATCAAGCATTCAAGTATTCAATCACTCAAGTATTCAATCACTCACGCATTCATCCTCCTCATCTTGTCTCTCACGGCACTGCTCGGCATAAGCCGATGGAGAAGCGAGAGTCACCACCCCGGAATCGTGGCCGGCATCAACGACAAGGCCTGGCCCGATGTAGAACGCCACTGTCGCAAGGCTGCCACGCCGTTCTACAGCATCACGCCCCTCGGCATGCCTCTGGCCTACTATGAAGCCATGGCCATGGAGCAGCAGCACAAAGATGCCCTGCCGGCTTTCCGCAGGGCCCTCGCGGCCTCACCCCACTGCAAGCAGGCACTCACCGACATGGGGCGTCTGCAATACACGCAGTGCCACAATGCCGACTCAGCCATCATCTGCCTTGAAGAGGCTATACGCATCAGCCCAGGGTACACCAACGCCTATATCAACCTTGCGCAGGTCTACATGCACGAGAAGCGACCATGCGATGCCCTCGCCGCAGCACGACGTCTCGACATGAAGAAACGTAAAGAGCAGATTGAAAAGATGGTATGGCACTATTACGAAGTCTCAGAAGCAGAATACTATACCCTTTACCTCATCCCGTCGCAGGAGAAAGCCATCGACCGCATCATCCAACGTGCCGAAGGGCTCTGCACTCAAGATTCAAGCACTCAAGCATTCAAGCACTCAAGCACTCAAGCATTCAAGCACTCAAGCACTCAAGCACTCAAGCATTCAAGCATTCTACAACCCCAGTGCCGAGATAAGCGTGATGTAGTTGATATAGTTCTCCAGGCCACATCGTTCACAGGTGTCGAGAGGGTCGTGATAGCCCCCATAACGCTGCCCCATGGTGAGAACGAAGAGGGTCGGCACCTTCTTGCTGAAATACCAGTGGTCGCTGTTGGGGCGGTTCTCGCGACGGCGTATCTCGGGGGCAATCTGTAGCACCGCGTTGAGATTCTCGATGCGTTCGACGAAATGAGTCGTCTTCGGGTCGTTGGCGTTGAAAACCATAATACCCTCATCCCCTCCGCAGAACATGTCGATATTGATCATCAGCCGCACCTTGGAAAGGTCGAATGGCGGATGCTCGGCGGCATACTTCGACCCCCTGAGCCCGGCCTCCTCGCCGCTGAAAAAGCAGAACACCGTAGTGTAGTGCGGCTTGCTGTTTCTTGTGTCGCGTGCGATGTCGAGCAGGGCTGCAACTCCGATGGCATTGTCGTGGGCTCCAGGGAAGAACACCGAGTCGCCCATCGTACCAAGGTGGTCGTAATGGGCGGAATAGACAACCATCGTATCCACTTCGCCAGGCACATATCCGTAGATATTTTGAGTCGGATAGTGTGGTATATACTGCGTGAAAAAGCAGCAGTTGAGTTTTTTTGCATTGCGCGGCATCGCCGAGGCAAGGACCTCTATGTAGGCATAGCCATGCACATGGTCGCTACCAGCAGGCGAATAGGTACTCAAAGCCTCCACTCCTACGATGACACCCTTGGAATTGAAAGGGTTACGGAGGTTTATCTTGCTTATCGCCTCATTGAAAGCCTTGCGTTCGGCATCATCACGGGGGCTGAATGAGGTCCGGTCAATGTAGACAAAAACGTCATCAAGACGTCCATTGTATTTGTTGAGGAATTTCTTTAACTTCGCGGCGTCGAGCAGCGTCTCGCACGGCACAGGCAGTACTGTGAAGTCGCCCCACGACGATTTGGACCATGAGGGGATGCGGAACTGCTCGTAAGGGACCAGTTTCTTGCCGTCTACAACCATCGACACCGGTCCTTCCATGGCATGTACACTGAAGGTGTAGGGCTGATAATAGCCGTCGGTCAACGGAGAAAGCTTAAGGCGTTTGAGTTCGCCGCGTATGAACTCTGCGGCAATGCTGTCGCCTCTGAACGAGTAGCCACGTCCTTTCATCTTCGATGCGGTAAGCATACGCAGGTTCTGGCGAACATAGTTGGTGTCCTGTGCCGAGAGCGACAGGGAGGCAAGCAGTATGACAAGACAAAAGAATCTGTACTTCATAGTCTAAAATCCAGGAAAATGAAAATATAATGTCGGCAGGATGAGCAAGAAACCTACAATAATCATGAAAAGGATGAACTTCCATACCCACTTCAGCCACACCCCGTATGGAATCTTGGCTATGCCAAGGCATCCGATGAGCACCCCCGACGTGGGCGTCAGCATGTTGGTGAAGCCGTCACCGAACTGGAACGCCAACACCACCGCCTGGCGCGAGATGCCTGTGAGGTCTGCAAACTGCGCCATGATGGGCATGGTCAGCGCCGCCTTGGCCGAGCCTGACGGCATGATGATGTTAAGCAAGGTCTGGAAAGCATACATCGCTGCCATGGAGGTCACCTCGCCGGCACGTGCCAACGAGCAGGTGAGGCCATACAGTATGGTGTCGATGACCTTGCCGTCGCGAAGGATGAAGATGATGCCGCTTGCGAGACCGACGACGAGGGCTGCCGAGAGGATATCCTTGCATCCGTCAAGGAACTGCTTGGCCAGACCGTCGGCACTCTGGCCGAAAGCGATGCCCGACAGCAAACCCATGGCGAGAAACAGTGCCGAAATCTCCATGACATACCAGTCGTAGCCCAGCACGCCGACAATCAGGTACATGATGGTGAAAAGCAGCAAGTCGAGGATGAAGAAATGCACCGACTTGCGCAGCATCACATAACCCGAGACAAGGTAAAGGCCTGCCAGTACCGGCATGACGCATAGCGATGCCTTGCCGCCTGCCACGGCTATGCTGGTCATAGGATAACGGAAGCCGCACCAAACCAACACGCCACCAAGCAGCACATATACGACCCACGCCACACGCGGAGTGCGGTACTCCTCATGCACCGCCTCCTGCTGTTGGACACGTTCACGCCAATAGGCGTCGAGCTTGTAGACCGGCGACTTCTCGGGGTGGCGCTTGATACGGCTGGCATAGAGCAACACGAAAGCTATCCCTATGGCAGTGAGTATTATCCAGCACAGGAATCGGTATTCCACGCCAGAGAATATGGGCAGTCCGGCGATGCCCTGTGCTATGCCGATGGTGAACGGGTTGAGCATGGCACCGGCAAAACCGACATGGGCAGCCATATAGCACATGCATACTCCCACGATAGAGTCGTAGCCCATCGAAATGGCTAACGGCACAAAAACCACAACGAAGGCTATCGTCTCCTCGCTCATACCGAACACCGCGCCAAAAAGGCTGAACATTATCATTATCAGCGTAATGATGATATTCTCTACACCAATGCGGCGAAAGAGACTGTAGCGGTTGAGGCGCTGAACGCGACGCAGGAACGCCATCACGCCGATGTCGATGGCATGGCTGCTGTTGAGAATCCAGAAAGCGCCCCCTACCATGAGGATGAAAACAATGATGTCGGCCTTGTCGCAGAATCCCGAAAAAAGCGACGAGAAGACCTGCCAGGTCTGCGGGCTGCTTTCTACGTAATGGAAAGAGTCGCTCTTCACAACCTCACGCTGCGAGACCGACCCGTCGGCTCCTGCCACGGCGACGCTTTCTCTAACAAATTCGCCGCCCGGAATAAGCCATGTCAGCAGGGCGGCGAAAAGTATCAGGAAAAAAACGATGGTGAATGTATGCGGTATCTTTTTCAATTGGTGGACGGTGATTGGTGGACGGTGATCAGAGCTTCGCCAGACAGTCGGTGACATTACGCTCGATGCGGCTCATGACGTCGGTGCAGTCGTCGGCCTTGACGAACTTCTCTCCCGTGATATGTTCATAGAGTTCTATGTAACGGTCGGTGATGGAGTTGACAATCTCGTCGGTCATTTCAGGCACCTGCTGTCCCTCCTTGCCCTGGAATCCGTTCTCCATGAGCCACTCGCGGACAAACTCCTTGCTCAGCTGACGTTGACGCTCGCCCTTGGCCTGACGCTCCTCGTAACCGTCGGCATAGAAATAGCGCGACGAGTCGGGGGTGTGTATCTCGTCGATAAGGTAGATCTTGCCGTCACGCTTGCCGAACTCATATTTGGTGTCGACAAGGATGAGGCCCTTGCTGGCGGCCATCTCCGTGCCACGCTGGAAGAGCTGCAGCGAGTATTTCTCCAACATGTCGTAGTCCTCACGCGAGACAAGGCCTGTACGTATGATCTCTTCGCGAGAGATGTTCTCGTCATGACCCTCGTCGGCCTTGGTGGTAGGTGTGACGATGGGCGTGGGGAATTTCTGGTTCTCGACCATGCCCTCGGGGAGTGTGACACCGCACAGCACGCGGTTGCCGGCCTTATACTCACGCCATGCAGAACCGGCCAAGTAGCCACGAACAATCATCTCGACACGGAATCCCTCGCACTTGAGTCCCACGGTGACCATCGGGTCGGGACTGGCAAGCTTCCAGTTGGGGACAATGTCGGAGGTGGCATCAAGGAACTTCGAGGCTATCTGGTTCAGCACCTGACCCTTGAACGGGATACCTTTGGGCAGAACGACATCGAAGGCGGAAATGCGGTCGCTGACAACCATGGCCATATATTTGTCGTCGATATTGTATACGTCGCGAACCTTGCCGACATAGAGGCTTTTCTGTTTAGGAAAATTAAAATTGGTTTTAACTATTGCTTGCATCATCTGATCTTGATAATATATGTGTTGATTGTTAAGGGAATTAATTGTCAATGTTTTTTGCGAAAAAAGTGAAGTTGACCTTGCCGTAGGCTCTGTGCTGCCAGAAGTTTGGGTGATCCTCGAAGGAGAATTCTTTTGGATGCTCCAGGATGAAGATGCCGTCGTCGGTCAACACGTCGCTCTCGAAAACGATGCGTGGCAGCTGTGGCAGGTCGTGCAAGGCGTATGGCGGATCAGCGAAGACAATGTCGAACTTGCGGTTGGCACGCTTCAGCAGGTCGAAGACGTCGGCGCGCACCACATGGATGTTGTCGATGCCTATCTGTCGCGCGGTGGCCTTGATGAAGTCTGTACAGGCGGCGTTGATGTCGATACTGGTGACTTCGCGGGCTCCGCGGGAGACGAACTCGACGCTCACCGCACCGGTGCCGGCGAAAAGATCCATCACCGTGCACTCCTCGTAGTCGACATAGTTGTTGAGGATGTTGAAAAGGCTCTCACGAGCCATGTCGGTGGTAGGCCGCACCGGCAGGTTGGCTGGAGGGTTGAGACGACGGCCACGAAGACTTCCGGCAATGATACGCATCAGGAGAGAATTAAGGCATGACGGTAGACTGGAGCCCGACGGAGAGCCTCGGACGACATCGAGAGGTTGCGACCGGTGTAAAGCACGACATCGTCGAAGAACTCCCGAACACGACCGTAAATCTCCCTGTCGGCCTCGCCGCAGAGAGCCACGGTGAACGGCAGGTCGTCAAGACGCAGCTGCTTGTTGATATCGACAGCGTGATAGAGCGTCTCGTCGAGGTTGGCGCAACCGAAAGTGTTGCTCAGCTGGAGCTTGCGGTTGACCATTATGGCGAAGTCACTCTCCCCATCGCGCAAGTTGATCACCATGAGCGATTTCATGTTGCTGGCATCAAGGGTGTCGGCGTTGACAATCTTGCTGTGCTGTGAACGCACCTTGAGCCCCGTAATGGCGATACGGAAAACCGAAACGAGCGCGCTGTCGGCCACAAAGACGAGATATGCGCCTGCCGCTGCGTTGTAGTCGGCAAAGACCCCTTCGCCGACGACGGTCTTGTGTATCGCCTCGACGTAGCCGCGCATCTTGCTCTCATCGTACAGATGCACAGGTATCCACACAAAATGGCGCGACGGGACCACCAACTCGGCGTCTTTCATCCCAAAGGACTTGATACCCGCATCGTCAAGAGCCCCTCTCACATCGGTGAGCAGTTGTGGCATAGGAGCCGCCATGTCGCACTCGACATCGCAGAGCGCGAGAAGCTCATCGTCGCCTGCCACCACCGAAAAAGAAAATCCATTTGGCTTAGTGCAAATGGATAATCTTTTCTCATACGATGCAACCTCTTTGTCGGTGTTGATAAGAGAGCTGATTCTATATGACATTTTTGTTAATGATTTGGTTTTCTTTCAAGAATTTGTCAAGTTGACATAAAGCATTATTCAAAGTTGCCTTCTGTGACAGGAGCAGAGATGTCGCCCACTTTCCAGCCCTGGAAACGGTTCATGTCCTTCAGCTCTGCTTTCTTGTTGATGAGCCACTGTGCATCGCTGCCGGTGAAGAGTTCGATAAAGCCATGGAAACCGCCCTTGTTGTCGTCATTGGTGTAGTCGGCAAAAAGCTCGTCGAGGGTAACGTATGCCTCGAATGTCGGCAGCTTGTCGCCGGCACCGGAGAGCGAAGCGGCCACAGAGTCAGCCTTTACCGTGAACTTGGTCTGCTTGTGGGTGTAGGGGACGTAGATGATTTCCGCAAGTTGCTCATCGCTGAGTGCCAGCTTGCCGTCCTCACGCAGTTTATCCAGTGGTACGACATAAGCCTCCTTTTGGACAATCCAACCCCTGCGGATGGCCTCGAACTCGGGCATGTCATACACAGAGTCGGGGGCATTCTCGGCCTTCTCTTTCTTCATCACACGCTGCTTGGGCTGATGGAGATTGTAAAGGAGAGTGTCGTAGTCGCCACAGTAGGTGCCATAGGCCACCTTGTGAGCCTCTTCGAGGGTGCGGATGACCTTAAGACGCTCACCGCAGGCATCGCGACGGGTATAGTACTCTGCCTCACGCTGTTGCGGACGGTTCACACAGAGGAAAATCATTACTGCCAGGAACACTATCAGGACTCCCAGCACGCTTTTGAGGATAATGGATCCGGTCTTGCTCATTTTATTAGGTATTTTTTTGTTTTATTACGCTTTTTGAGTTTGCAAATATACAAAGAATTATTCGATTCGGACTACACAACGGCTGTTTTTTTTATCTTGATGCTTTAAAGGGTGTCGTATCCAATAATTTATGAAATGCTCACACTTCGCACAAAATGTCATTTGGACAGCATTAATGGTTGCTTTTCACCCCGACTATTCCTAAAACTTGCCGCTCTCAAGATGGAAAACGTTGACGTTGACACGCCCCTCGTACTTGTTACGCAGATGCAATGCTGTCTGCTCGGCGCAATAGACAGAGCGGTGCCTCCCCCCGGTACAGCCGAAACAGAGCATGAGTCGCGCGTAGCCTCTCTCGATATAGGCGTCCACCGACTGGTCCACCACGACCCAGAGGTGCTCAAGATACTGCCCTGCCTCGGGATGGTCGTCGAAGAAGTCCTTCACCGCCTGGTCGCGGCCATTGAGCTGCTTATACTCGTCGTAGAGCCCAGGATTGGGAAGCGCGCGGCAGTCGAAGACATAGCCGCCTCCGTTGCCCGACCTGTCGAACGGGATGCTCTTGCGGTACGAGAAACTGAAAACCGAGACCGTGAGAGTCTCGGACTCTTTCGCATACTCAGGCATCTCCGTGATGGCACCAAGCACCGTGAGCAGATGTGGCATCGCGACAGGCAGCGTCACCGACGACAGGATGTTGCGAAGGTTGTTCACGGCAAAGGGGATGCTCTTGATAAAGTGCTCTTTTTTCTCTATAATGCCTCGATAACCGTAGGCTCCCATAGCTTGCATGATGCGAGCCAACACATAGCCATAGTATCTGGACCTGAACGTCTTGGCATCGAATGCATCGCCGTCACGAACGCTCCGCCGTCCAATGTAGTATTCGAGGAGTTCGGTGCGCATCCCGTCGGGGACGTCCGACTTCGAGCTATAGAGCAGCGACGCCAGGTCGTACTCGGCAGCCCCTTGCCGCGCACCCTGGAAGTCGATGACATACAGCTCACCGTCACGCAGCATGATGTTGCGCGACTGGTAGTCGCGGTGCATGAAATAGCCGCAGTCCCCGTCGAGCAGGAAATCCATCAGCTGCTGGAAGTCATCCTCCAGCAGCTGCTCGTCGAAAGCGACATGGAACAGGCGAAGGAAATAGTATTTGAAGTAGTTGAGGTCCCACGACAACGCCTGCCTGTCGAAACAGGGACGAGGGTATGACCTGCTGAAATCAATGTCGCGGCAGCTGCTCTGGAACACTATCAGATTGTCGATGGCCTTCCTGTAGAACTCGCGCATGGCTTCGGTGATGTCAACACCGCTGCTTTTGCGCGAGTTGAGGAATGTGTAGAGCGACACGTTGCCCAAATCCTCCTGAAGGTAGGTCCTCCTGTCGGTGCTGACAGCGTAGACCTCCGGGACGTTGACACCACGCGCCTTCATCTCCTTGGCGAAATGGAAGAAGGCCTCATTCTCACGCACATCGTCGTTGATGGTAGCAATACACCTTTTCGTGGCTCCTTCGAGGCGGGAATAGAGACGGTTGGAGCCGTTGGCCGTTAGCTGGTAGGTATTGATGCAAGGCTCACCTGCCCATTGTTCAAACAATCTGTTCACTGTCTTGTATTTCTGAAAACCGCGAATAATAACGGTTGAACAGCATTTCTATTGTATCCATAGCAATAAAAAACTGTTTTTTTTGGTGCCAAATCAAGCATGTGCAACAATAAAAAAAGGCCACTGCCGTTTCTACTCAAGCAATCAACCGCGGGCGATGGAGCCCGCGTACCAGCAATCGAACATTCAAACATTCAAACAATCAAACGATAACAACGATGAACAAGACAGTACTAATAACCGGCGCCACAAGCGGGATAGGTCTCGGTTGTGCCCGCAAATTCGCCTCCAACGGCGACCGTCTCATCCTCACAGGCCGCAATGCCCAACGGCTCGAGGAAATCCGCAACGAACTTGCCGCCAGAGGCACTGAAGTCCTCACCCTCGTATTCGATGTCCGCGACCGCGAGAAGGCGACACAAAGCATCGAAAGCCTGCCGGCCGAATGGAAAGATATCGACGTGCTGGTGAACAATGCAGGCCTCGCCCTCGGGCTTGAGCCTGAATATGAGGGCAGTTTCGACGACTGGGACACCATGGTCGACACCAACATCAAAGGCCTGCTGACCATGACTCGCCTCGTCGTGCCTGGCATGGTGCAGCGCGACCGCGGCCACATCATCAACATCGGCTCTGTGGCTGGCGACGCCGCCTACGCCAACGGCAACGTCTACTGCGCCACCAAGGCCGCCGTGAAGACCATCACCGACGGACTGCGCCTCGACGTGGCCAACACCGCCATACGTGTCACGAACCTCAAGCCGGGTCTTGTGGAGACCAATTTCAGCAACACCCGTTTCCACGGCGACACCGAACGTGCTGCCAACGTCTACAAAGGCATCAAGCCGCTGACAGGCGACGACATAGCCGATGTGGCTGTCTACGCCTCCAATGCCCCCGAGCATGTGCAGGTCGCCGAAGTGTTGATTCTTGCCACCCACCAAGGCAGCGGAAGCGTCATTATACGCAAATAACCCGGACTCCTCCCCTGCTGTCGGCAGAGCAAAACAACCACTATTTCAAGCCTCTGACGAGCCGTATCATGGCTACCACGAGGCCTAGGAAGGCGAAAAGGAGCGTGAAAGTGGGGAACAGGGCATCCCTGTGGCGGTCAATAGCCACACCTCCCCACACCGCGGCACCGATGATGACAGCCATCTCAATGCCAAGGGTCGAATAGCGCAACCATTCGCCTTCCTTATTGTTCCTCGGAGGCTTCATTCTCG
Source organism: Bacteroidales bacterium (assembly GCA_017448905.1). Classification (GTDB taxonomy): domain Bacteria; phylum Bacteroidota; class Bacteroidia; order Bacteroidales; family P3; genus Colimorpha. The sequence goes on from JAFSKP010000070.1 coordinate 17,843, forward strand.
CGACGCACCTCGTCGAGCATGCGGCACGAGCCAGAGAATGTGGCTCCCGGCTCTATGCTGAGACGGTTGATTAGTATGTCGCCCTTCACCCGGGCGGTACTGTTGAGCGAAAGCAGCTCCTTTACCGAGATGTTGCCCTCGACGGTGCCTATGATATTGGCATTCTGGCATACCACATTGCCTTTGATGAATCCCGACTCGCCAACGACAAGCTTGCCGTTGAGCGTGATATTACCTTCAAGAATACCGTCCAGGCGGAAGTCGCCGACAGCGCTGATACCTCCCTTGATGGTTGTGCCTTTTGCAATAGTGTTTATCGAACTCTCCATTTCTGCAAATTTTGCCATGATTATTTATTGCTTGATTGCTTGATTGCTTGAATGTTTGATTGCTTGATTGCTTGATTGCTTGATTGCTTGAATGTTTGAATGCATGAATGCTTTGCCATATAGGATTACCGGATTAGTTACTTTTTAATCATTCAGGGATTTGAATATAAAACTTATAGTGGTCGCCAAGACCGACGCGAAATATTTGCAGGAGGGTATCGACATTTATGTGTCGAGACTGAAGCATTATGCCAATTTTGAGATTGTTGTCATTCCCGCGTCGAAAGATCAGCGGAGTGCATCGCCGGACGACATCAAGGAGCGGGAGGCATCCTTGATCCTCAGACAGATGGAGAAGTGCGACCGTGTGGTCCTGCTCGACGAGCATGGCACGGAGTATGGTTCCGTGGCATTCGCGCAGTACCTGCAGAAGCAGATGAATGCAGGTGTGCGTAATCTCGCTTTCGTTGTAGGAGGTGCCTATGGCTTTGCACCGTCGGTATATGCTGCCGCTGCCGACAGGGTCTCGCTTTCAAAGATGACCTTCAACCACCAGATGGTAAGGCTTTTTTTCGTTGAACAGTTGTACCGCGCATTCACAATAATCAGGCATGAGCCGTATCATAATGCCTGATTGCCTGATTGCCTGATTGCTTGAATGGCTAACGCACTAAAAGACTGCGTAGCAATCAAGCAATCAAGCACTCAAGCACTCAAGCACTCAAGCACTCAAGCACTCAAGCACTCAAGCACTCAAGCACTCAAGCATTCAAGCACTCAAGCACTCAAGCACTCAAGCACTCAAGCACTCAAGCACTCAAGCACTCAAGCACTCAAGCACTCAAGCACTCAAGCACTCAAGCATTCAAGCACTCAA
>JAFSKP010000071.1 GCA_017448905.1 Bacteroidales bacterium
AGTGGCAAAAACGCCACTGAAATGCACGCGGACAGAAAGAAAAGAGACAAGGATGGGGACGGAATAGGATGATGAGTGGGCAAGGATAGATTTTTGATGAGAAGGGGGCGAAAGGGCAAGTGTGACGAGGAGGGGAAGGGGAAGGAATAGAGGATGATGAGAAATCGAGGGTTATTACAGGACAATAAGGATAGGGGGATAACAAACAATTATACAAATAATTATGGAACCAGAAAACAACACGGGACAAGGAAAACACCGGCCAGTCGACCCTACAAGACACCACCGTGAGAACGGATGGGACTACCGGGGGCGTGCTATCTATCATTTCACCCTGGTGGTGGAAGGGAGGGTTCCTTTGTTCGGGTCATTGGAGGGCGACAGCGCTGAGACGGCGTTCGTCAGGCTAAACAGCTTTGGACACCGTGTGTATAGGATGGTGAGCGAGTTGGCGCAATTCTACGCGAGGAAAGGATTCGCCTTGAAGGTGCTGGCACAGAAGGTGATGCCTGACCATATCCACCTGGTCATTCAGGTGCTGGAGCCGCTGCCAAAGAGCATCGGGGCGGTGGTGAGGGGATTCAAAAGCGGATGCACAAAGGTCTATAAACAGGAGTACTTCGGCGGCGAGAACGCCGCCGGAATGCACGGAAGCGGAGGGGCCGAAAGGGGAACTGGCGAGAACGCCGCCGGAATGCACGGAAGCGGAGGAGCCGAAAGGGGAACTGGCGAGAACGCCGCCGGAATGCACGGAAGCGGAGGGGCTGCAAAGGGAACTGGCGAGGAAGCTCTCGTGCAGTTTGCCCGCATTTTTGCGGGCAGGGGGAGCATTTGGGAACAGAACCCAGCCTACTACCATGAGCGCATCCTCCACGCGCCAGGACAGCTGCGCCGCATGATTGACTATGTCAAAGACAATCCACGCCGACTCTGGCTCAAGAGCCACCACCCCGATCTTTTCAAGCTGCACAGGCGGACTGAAGCCGACGGGCTCTTGTTCACATCACTCGGCAACCATTTCCTCCTCGACTGGCCCGACCGCCAGATGGTGGAGCTGTCGCGCAGTGCAACAGATGAGCAGATAGCGGAAAAACTGCGGTCGGTCATGGCAGCGGCACACAACGGCGCAGTTACCTATACAGCCGCAATCAGCAAGGGAGAGAAGGTGATTGCCCGCACATTGCGCGAGCAGGGATACCCCCTGGTAGTCCTGCTTAACGACGGTTTCCCAAAGGAAGGGACTCCCCACGAACGATTCTACAAACCTGGAGGAGTATATTTCGAAGCATGCTCGAAAGGTCTGCTGCTGTTGTTGGAACCTGGCGAAGAGACTTTTCTTGGGAACACTGTCCGGACCGCCGTGGAAGAGACATTGCGCCGCAAGGCTATATCCCGTCATTTTAGCTATACGCCCCTGCCGACGGCATCCCAGCGTTACCGGTTTGTCGCCCTCAACGAGATGGCACGGCGGTTGGCGTTACGAGATAAGCCTGAGTAGCTGCTTTTCCGATGCTTGTGGGAGAAAGACTCGGAGGTGGGCGAGGATGTGTTCAAGGCTCTCTTCGGGCGTACGCTCGCAGTGGCAGGCATCGCGCCCGAAAAGTTGTTCGGGCGTTGTCAGCAGTGCCCAGCCCCAGCCGTAGCGGTTGCCGTGCTTGTCTGTCGGGTAGACGAAGTCTTCGGTAACAACGCGGCAGGCCATCTGGAGACGAGTGACGTAGCCATCAAAGCGGCTTCTCATCTTGGGACCGTTGAAGCCGCAGGCGGAACGGAGGTCGCGGGTAATCATGCTGCCGTTGACGCGAAGGATGTCGAGTATGATGCCTTCTACTGAGTCGCCCGGCGGCTCTGGATGTTTCGATCGACGCCAGTTGCAAAAATCCGGCCACCACTCCATTGTTACGAATCCGGCCTTGCCATTGAAGAACTTGCCGTATGCGAAATGACCTTCGGTGACCATAGGACCCTTCCAGTCCCACAGAGGCCAGTCCCATCCCTCGTCGGTCACCACGTAACGGCTTTCCGGAGCCACCATCTCGTCGGCCGAAAAACCTGCAATGCCACTGTCGAGCAGCGGCACCATACCAATCTGGCGGATGGCGTCCATCAGTTCCGGACAGTCGTGGATCTGGCTCTCTTTCATTTGAACAATGCCTCGATTTGCGTTTTGTATGCAGCCTCGACGTTGCGGCGAATCAGTTTCTGGGTTGGTGTAAGGAACTTGTTGGACTCACTCCAAGTCTCGGTTACGAGCTTGAAACGCTTCACCTGCTCTGTGACACCCAACTCGGCATTATACTTGTCAACAACCTGCTGGAAACGTGCAACGACCTGTTTGTCAGCCACCATTTCCTCCCTGCCTTCAACTTTCAGTCCATGGCGTATGCACCAGTCCTTGAGCATGTCGAAATCAGGGGCTATAAGCGCCGCCGCAAACTTTTGGTCAGCACCCACAACCATCATGTCGAGTATGAACGGCGACTGTTTCATCTTCTCCTCGATGACCTCGGGGTTGATAAACTTGCCCATCGATGTCTTGAACATACTCTTGGTGCGTCCTGTTATGAAGAGGTATCCGTCAGGATCGAAATATCCTGTATCGCCCGTATGGAACCAACCCTCGCTGTCAATGGCCTGGGCAGTGAGTTCTGGCTGGTTGAAGTAGCCCTTCATCACATTGCCGCCACGACATTGTATTTCGTTAGTGTCTTTGTCAATTCGCACTTCTATGGCGCGCATTGCAAACCCCACGGAGCCTATCTTGCGGCCTCTCTTGTTGCTATTAGTCACCGCGATAAGAGGGGAACACTCGGTGAGGCCATAACCCTCGTAAAGGTCGAGACCAACACAAGAGAAGAAACGGGTAAGGCGCGGCTGGATGGTAGCTCCACCGCTGACGAGCATATAGAGCTCTCCGCCCATACTCTCACGTATCTCTTTATAAACCAACTTGTCGGCAATTTTCTTTTGAATCTTGTACCATGCCGACAGTTTGCTCTCGTCGAGGTCGTACCCGAATGCCAAATTGATAGCCCAGTCGAAAATCTTCTTGCCTATGCCGCTCATTTTCTCCCCCTTACGGTAGATTTTGTCGTAAACCTTCTCAATGAATCGTGGCACACAAGCCATCATATTGGGACCGATTTCTTTACAGTCGTCGCCCACTTTGGCAATGCTCTCGGCGTATGCTATCTCGAAGCAGAGCCACTGGTAGAGGTATCCCATCATACGCTCATAAATATGGCACATCGGGAGCCATGAGAGTGCCTTGGTCCATGTCTTTCCAGGGCTCTCTTTTATTTCCTGCACATTCATTATCAATCCTTTATGTGTCAACATCGCACCTTTAGGAACTCCTGTGGTGCCGCTGGTATATATCATGGTGCAGACGTCGTCGATGGTGAGGGCATCTTTCATCTCCTGCAGCCTATGAGGTGCATCCGGGTGATCGGAGACATAGCGGCACCCTAAACTGTAGATATCATCCAAAGACTTCACACCGACCATAGGCACTATGGTGCAGAGATTCTCAAGATAAGGTAGTTTTTCGCGTATATTGCTAATTTTCTTATATAAAGATGGCGTTTCAACGACCAGCAGCCGCACCTGGGCATCGTTGAGTATGTACTGGTAGTCATCCTCGCTGATAGTGGGATAGATTGGCAGCAGCACAGCACCTGTCTGCTGGACTCCGAAGTCCACATAGTTCCACTCCGGACGACCAGCCGAGATTAGACCTATGTTCTCGCCTTTCTTGACCCCAAGATGCATCAAGGCATAACTTATCAGATTGGACTTCTCGATGTATTCGTCGATATAGTGGCTTTTCCACCTGCCATCCTCCTTGTATTTGAATACCGGACGTTCCGGATGGAGTTCTTTCCTCCACTCCAATAAATCAAACAATCGTGTAGGCTCTTGCATATTAAATTGTTAATCTCAAAAAAAAAACAGATTAATTTATTTTTTGAAAGTGCAAAAATAAATTTTATTTTTAAAATTTTAACATAAAACAGTCTTTTTAACACTATAGTACAATTTCTTTTTCAAGGAATCAGCACTATATTCGGATAATTATGTATATTTGCATTTAAAACGGTATCCAATGTAAAAAGCAAAGAAACATGCAAAAAATTAAAATAGTTGTTGTTGCGTTATTCCTCACAGTGCTATCCACCAGCATTCATATTGCCAATTCGGCTCCGGTGTTCAATGCTCCTGCCGTCAGGCTGCAACCCAACGGTGACACACTCCACTGCTTGCTTTCGGGCGACGAGTACTATCATCGTCTGCACGACAGCCGTGGCTACACCATCATACAGCACCCCGAGACGGGCTACTGGGTCTATGCCGACACCGTACACACCGACCGCACCCATTGGAGTCTGGTGGCGACACGCCATATCGCCGGAACCACCGACCCTGCAACGCTTGGCATCAGTCCCGACCTTGGCGTCGACCACGACACATGGCTTCGCCTCGGACACCGTTTCGACGTGCCTAAAGCCCACTCCGATAGCCCTGCCAAAACCTCGGGCCGCAACCATGGTAGACTCAACAACATCGTCATCTTTGTCCGCTTCAGCGACGACGCCGAGATAAGCACATCGTTCACAACTATAGACGCCATGTTCAACGACTCGGCAGCCACGGCGACATCCATGCTCAACTACTTCCGTCACGCCTCATACAACAAAATAGACATCCTCACCCACTACTACCCGACCCCCAACGGCACCACCGTCGTGTCATACCAGGACAGTCTGCCACGCTCCTACTACGTTCCCTACGATGCCACCACAGCCCCCAACGGCTACCAGGACGACACCGAACGCCGCAACAGGGAATTCGGGCTGCTTGAACGCGCCGTCAACTACGTGAATGCCAACAGCCCCGTGCCGACCAGCCTCAACCTCGACATGGACAACGACGGCTATGTCGACAATATCTGCTTCGTTGTCAAGGGCACCTATACCGGCTGGAGCGACCTGCTGTGGCCTCACAAATGGAGCCTCTGGGACCGCAACGTCTACATCAACGGAAAACGCGTCTACACCTTCAACCTGCAGCTCGAAGGCAGCGGCTCGCACTACTTCAGCAGCTCCACTTTCTGCCACGAGATGTTCCACACCCTCGGCGCCCCCGACCTCTACCGCTACAACGTGGGCACCAACGTCAGCGGCGTCGGCAGCTGGGACCTCATGTGCAGCAACTCAACGCCGCCGCAGCACATGAGCGCCTACATGAAATGGAAATACGGCAACTGGATAGACTCAATCCCCGAGATAACCATCCCAGGCACCTACACCCTCCACTCGCTCGCCGACCCCGACTACAGCAACTGCGCCTACAAAATCGCCGCCCAGGAGCCACACCAGTGGTACGTGCTCGAATACCGCGACAACACCGAGCTCTTCGAAACAGCCCTTCCCGGCAAGGGACTGATCATCTTCCGCATCGACGACCGCTACAACGGCAACGCAAGCTATGACGGCGTCGACTACTTCGACGAAGTCTACCTCTTCCGCCCCGGCGCCGGCGACGACTCCACCAACGGCAGCCCCTCGCAGGCTTTCTTCCGCTATGGCACCGGACGCACCGCCTTCTCGCCCTCCACCAACCCCCACCCGTGGCTGACAGGCAACGTCATCGACACCACCATTTCCATCACCGACATCGGGAGTGCCGGCACGACAATCTCGTTCACCTACAACGACCTGCGCGGATGCCGTATCCCCGACGGACAAACGGTTACCGCCGTCACCGGAACGTCGGCCACCCTCTCATGGGCAGGCAACGCCACCAGCTACCGCCTATTCTGGCGCGTGGAGGGGCAGACCGCTACAAACAGCACACTGGTGAGTGGCACAAGCCTCACCCTGACGGGCCTCGCCACCGACACACCCTACGAATGGCGGCTCCGCGCACTCTGCTCCGCTGGCGACAGCAGCGACCTCTCGCCGTGGTGCCACTTCCGCACCACCGCCTGTGTCACGCCGACCGACATCACCATCGCCACCGGCGACACCACTTCCTATCACATGCCCCTCAACACCTACTACAACTACACCTACTGCCAGATGCTCTACACCCCGCATGAAGTCGGCAGCGACATGACCGTCAACAAAATATCCTTCAACTATGTCGGTTCAAACGACATCACCTGCAAGGACGAGTGCATCATATACCTCGGACTCCGTTCCGACAGCAACTTCGCCGGCACGGCAATAACCAATCTCGTGCCTCTTAGCCAGCTGACCAAAGTCTACGAAGGTCCCTTCAACTTCTCCACAGGCTGGAACACCATCATGCTCGACAGCACGTTCAACTACGACGCCTCGCAGTGCCTGGTCGTCGCAATCGACGACAACTCGGGCGAATACCATTCCTCCTCGTACAAATTCTCATGCACACGCACCGCGTCACGCTACAGCACCCTCTCCGTTTACAGCGACAACAACAACTTCGACCCTTCTGCTCCCACAACCTCCGGAAGCAAGATGCGTTTCATGTTCCACCCCGACATACGCCTCGAAGGCTGCCCTGTTGTGGCAACCCAATACTTCGATGTCGACATAATTAACAGCACCCCCTCGCTCGGCAGCGTCAGCGGCGACAGCACCTACGAGGCGGGGGCAACAGCCACTATCAGCGCTCATGCCATACCTCACCACCATTTCCTCCATTGGCTCTTCGCCGACGGCACCGTGGTCGCACAAAACCCCTACAGCTTCACAGTCGACAGCAACATCACCGTCACAGCCTTCTTCAGCATTGACAGCCACACCGTCACCGTCGACAGCATCGGCAGCGGCCATATCCTCGGCAACGGCACCTTCCCTTACGGACACAGCCACCACATCTACGCCAGCCCCAACGCCCACAACCACTTCCTACACTGGCGCTGTAACAACACGGGCGAGACCTACAGCGAGCCAACCCTCTTCTTCACCGTCACCGCCGACAGCAGCTTCACTGCCGTCTTCGCCCGCGACCGCCACAGGGTTCAGGTAAGCAGCCTCAACCCCGACTTTGGCTACGCCTGGTTCTCGATGAGCGACGGCAACGACCAGCTGTACGACGACAGCGTTGACTATGGCAGCCTGATTGCTCTCTATGCCCAGCCCGCAAACGACGACGACCACGCCACATACGCTTTCGAGGGATGGAGCGACGGCGTAAACCTCAACCCCAGACCGATAACCGTCACCTGCGACTCCTCATTCACAGCCCTCTTCAGCCGCACCGAACGGCCTGTCGGTATCGACGGCGTCGACAACGACGGCGTGACGATAACGGTGGAGAATGGCACACTGTCGGTCACCGGAGCCGAAGGCCGCAATATCAGGATCTACGACATCACCGGACGGCAGCACCACCAGCGCCACCTCAGCCACGGAGTCTACATAGTCGACATCGAAGGATTGAAACCCAGAAAGATAGTAGTCAGATGAAACGACTGGTCGTCATAATACTGCTGACCGTCCCAATCCTGGCTCTGGCCCAGCACTCGAAAGCCGTGAAGCTCTATGAGCGCGGCCAGGCCGCCCTGTCGAGAGGCAACGGCGACGAGGCCGTCCGACTGCTACGGCAAGCCGTCGAAGCCGATTCCACCCTCCTCGAAGCGCACCTGATGCTGGCAGAATGGTATCTCGACACCAGACACGACAGCGAAGCCATGATGCACTATCTCAGCGTCACACGCCAGAACGCCACATTCCACACCCCGGCATGGATCGAGCTTGCCAACCTGCAGCTCGCCGCAGGCGACTACAGTAGTGCCGCCAACTCCTATCGCCAGTTCCTGCTCCTCGACAAGCGCAGCCCCAAACGCCACTCCGAGGCGGAAAAAGGCATCGAGACAGCCCGTTTCCGCCAAGAGGCGATAGCCAACCCCGTACCGTTCAACCCTGTGAACCTGGGCCAAGGCATCAACAGCAGTGACGACGAATACCTGCCGGCGCTGACCGTCGACGGCGAAACGATGGTATTCACACGCCGCTTCGCCCGTCGTGCCACAACCACCGCCAACACCCGCGAAGAGGAAGACATCTATTGCTCCTCGCTGAAAGAAAACCGCTGGCAGAAGGCCTCCCCCCTGCCCTCGCCGCTCAACTCGACCGACAACGAAGGAGCCGAATGCATATCGCAGGACGGCCGCATCATGTTCTTCACAGCCTGCGAGCGACAGGATGGCGGCGGACGTTGCGACCTCTACATGTGCATCCGCCGCGGCGACACATGGGGCAGACCCCGCAACCTGGGGATGCCCGTCAACAGCGGCGCATGGGAAGGCCAGCCGTCATTCTCCATCGACGGCAAGACGCTCTACTTCGTCAGCAACCGCAAAGGCGGCTATGGCGGCATGGACATCTGGAAAAGCACCTTCGCCGACGGCAGATGGACCGAACCCGAGAACCTGGGTCCCGACATCAACACCCCAGGCAACGAGATGTCGCCTTTCATCCACTACGACGACCAGACACTCTATTTTGCCAGTGACGGCCATATAGGCATGGGCGGCATGGACATCTTCGTGGCACGGAAAAAAGAGCTTGGCAAAGGCTGGACGACACCCGTCAACCTCGGCTATCCCATCAACACTTCATCCGACGAGACAGGGCTCATAGTCGACGCCACCGCACAGACCGCCTACTTCGCCAGCGACCGCGAAGGGGGATTCGGCAAACTCGACATCTACAGCTTCGCGCTGCCGGACGCTCTCCGTCCCATACCTACAATATGCTATAAAGGCACCGTCACCGACGCCGTCAGCGGAACGCCTGTCAACAGCGACATCCGCATCGTCGACCTCGCTGACGGCAACACAGTGGCCAACACCTCGAGTGATGCCTCTTCGGGCCAATATGCCATCAGTCTCCCCACAGGCCGCAGCTACGCCTTCCACGTCAACGCCAAAGGATACCTTTTCCACTCACTGAACGTTTCCGAGCAATCAGACAATCAAGCAATCAGACAATCAGACAATCATACAATCGACATAACGCTCAACCCCATCGCCTCGGGCAGCCGCATAGCCCTGCGCAACATCTTCTTCGAGACCGGCAAGGCCGAGCTGCTGCCACGGTCTCATTATGAACTGGATCGCCTTGTGGAACTGTTGCAAAACAATCCTACCCTTTCTGTCGAGTTAGGAGGCCACACCGACAACACAGGCACTGCCGAAGCCAACAAGAAGCTGTCGGAGGCTCGTGCCAAAGCCGTTTACGGCTATCTCGTTTCCAACAGCATCGTCGCCTCGCGGCTCTCCTTCCAAGGCTATGGCGAAAGCCGACCCGTAGCCACGAACGACACTCCCGAAGGCCGCGCCGAAAACCGCCGCGTCGAGATGACCATAAAATGAAATAGAACAACTAGTCTAGACTGTCTAGAAAA